>CAIUDK010000067.1 GCA_903897875.1 uncultured Hyphomicrobiales bacterium | reverse complement strand
CCCGGCGCTGGCCGGTTGCACACGGGGCGCTCGCGCAACGACCAAGTGGCAGTGGATTTCCGCCTTTGGGTGCGCGACACCATTGACCAACTTTCTGCGCAAATCATTGATTTACAAAAGGTTTTGGCTGATCGGGCGCTTGTCTATGCCGGCGCCGTGATGCCCGGCTTTACCCACCTCCAATCAGCCCAACCCGTCACCTTTGGTCATCATCTGATGGCCTATGTGGAAATGCTGGGCCGCGATCATGCCCGTTTCCAAGACGCCCGCGCTCGCCTCAACGAATGTCCGCTGGGCTCAGCCGCTCTTGCTGGCACGTCTTTCCCCATCGATCGGGCCATGACGGCCGCCAGCCTGCACTTTGATCGCCCCACCGCCAATTCGATTGATAGCGTGTCAGACCGCGATTTCGTGCTGGAAACTCTGTCAGCGGCCGCCATTTGCGCCGTGCATTTGTCGCGATTCGCTGAAGAGATCGTGCTGTGGAGCACATCGCAATTTGGCTTTATCCGCCTGTCGGACAAGTTTTCGACCGGCTCCTCGATCATGCCGCAAAAGCGCAATCCGGATGCCGCTGAATTGGTGCGTGGCAAATCGGGCCGCGTCATTGGCGCCCTCAGCGGTCTGCTGATCGTGATGAAGGGCCTTCCGCTCGCCTATTCCAAGGACATGCAGGAAGACAAGGAAGGCACGTTTGATTCGCTGCAAACCTTGTCGCTCTGTCTGGCTGCCATGACCGGCATGGTGGGCGATATGGAGCCTGACCTCAAAAAAATGAAGGCGGCTGCTGGTGCCGGTTTTGCCACCGCGACCGATCTCGCCGATTGGCTCGTTCGCGAGCTCAACATGCCCTTCCGCCAAGCCCATCACGTGACAGGCACTCTGGTGGGCATGGCTGCCGCCCGTAAGATTGGTCTTGAAAAACTGATGTTAACTGAGCTGCAATCGGTTGAGCCCAAGATCACGGTCGATGTCTATAGTGTGTTGGGCGTGGAAAAATCCGTGAAAAGCCGCAAGAGCTATGGTGGCACCGCGCCCTCAAATGTGCGAAGCCAAGCTAAGCGGTGGATTGCACGCCTCAACAAGGCGACCAAACTTTAAATTCCCGATACATTTGAATTGGCAAACGGACATTGGAGAGCAGCGTGACAAAGGCAAAATGGAAAACCAATCTTCTGGTTCCGGTCGCAGTGTCATTGCTGTGCGTCATGCTGGCCTCATGCGGTCGCCGTGGCCCTTTGGAACAGCCAGGTGCCAAGGGCGCACAAACGGCCCCTGCTGAAATTGAAAAGACCGAAATTGGAAAACCAACGACGCTGGATGGCGCGGGCACGACCAATAAAGTGCGCACCTCAGCTCCAAAAGAACCCTTCTTTCTCGATTCTCTTCTTTGAACCGGTCACATGAATCACTTTGAGTATAAGAACGGCGTCCTTCACGCTGAAGATGTTGATCTTCGCACCCTGTCAGCCGCCGTTGGCACGCCCTTCTATTGTTATTCGCGCGCGACGCTAGAGCGACATTATAAAGTCTTTGCCGGTGCGTTTGCCGATGTGCCCTCCATGGTGTGCTTTGCCATGAAGGCCAATTCCAATCAGGCTGTGTTGCGCACATTGGCCAAACTTGGCGCGGGCATGGATGTTGTTTCGGAAGGCGAATTGCGCCGCGCGCAGGCTGCCGGTGTTGATCCCAAAAAAATCACCTTCTCAGGTGTTGGCAAAACAGATATCGAAATTGCGCTCGCCCTTGAGATGGGCATCGCCTGTTTCAATGTGGAATCAGAGCCCGAATTGCGGGCCATTTCGCGCATTGCCAATGACAAAAAAATGCACGCCCATGTCGCGTTGCGCGTCAATCCGGATGTGGATGCCAAGACCCACGCCAAGATTTCAACCGGCAAGTCTGAAAACAAATTCGGCATTCCGATTTCAACGGCACGCGCTGTTTATGCGCGCGCCGCAAAATTGCCCGGCATTATCGTGTCGGGTGTCGATATGCACATCGGCTCACAGATCACCGATCTGGCCCCCTTTGATGATGCTTTTGCTTTGCTGGCAGAATTTGTTTTGCAATTGCGCGCCGACGGCCACGACATTCAACATATTGATGTGGGTGGCGGTCTTGGTATTCCCTATCGCGAAACGGAATCGCCAGACGCTTATCATCCAGAAAGATATGCGGCCATCGTCAAGCGCCACCTCAATCCTTTGGGCTGCACGCTCATTTTGGAGCCGGGCCGTTTGATTGTCGGCAATGCCGGAATTTTGGTGACCAAGGTTCTCTATCTCAAAGAAGGCGAAGGCCGCAGCTTTGTGATTGTGGATGCCGCGATGAATGATCTCATCCGCCCCACATTGTATGAAGCCCATCACGACATTAAGCCCGTGGTGGCTGCCTCCTCACACACAACAATCAAAGCAGATGTGGTTGGACCGGTTTGTGAGACGGGCGATTATCTGGCTCTAGCACGTGACCTGCCCGTGATGCAGGAAGGCGATTTATGTGCGGTGATGACGGCTGGCGCTTATGGCGCTGTCCAAGCTGGCACCTATAATTCGCGCCTGTTGGTCCCGGAAGTTTTGGTCGATGGCGATCAATGGGCGGTGGTGCGCCCACGACAAAGCTTTGAAGATTTGATCGGGCTCGATCAAATTCCAGATTGGCTATAGGATCAATTGCGTTAGCCTAGACACTGGTCATATTCGTCCCAAGTTCATATTCGTCTAATGTGAGAGCGGGTATGCAACCCACTGAGCCGCACACACCCAAGCGCGCAGCTTTCGAGTCTCTCGTCAGCTGGACGAAATGGGCTGTGCTGTGGGAGGCGATCTGGCCGCAGCTGAGCTGGCTGCTGACCTTGGGCGCGCTCTTTCTCTTTCTATCTTTCATCGGTGTTTGGATCGAAGCGCCGCGCTTTGTGCGCATGTTTGGCGCCTCTGTGTTCATCGCGCTGGCGTTCACGCTCATCTACAAAATCATCCGGCTGCGCTTTGCGCCGCGCCATGTGCTTTTGCGTCGCCTTGATCAGAATTCTGGCCAATTGCACCGCCCTGCCACAACATTGGAAGATCATGTTGTGACGCAGGGTGATGCTGCATCCGATATTCTATGGCGCATCCACACAGAACGGCTGAGCGCGCAATTGGATTTCAAGCGCGTGGTGCCAGCACCGGGACAGGCCAAGCGTGATCCGTTCGCATTGCGCGCTCTGGCCCTGTTGCTCATGATCGCCTCTGCCTTTGTGGCTGGTCCTGAGCGTTTGGCGCGTGTGCTAGCCGTATTGGATTGGAAAACTCAGAGCGCTTTGGGCCAAGAGGCGCGGCTGGATATTTGGATTGATCCACCACGCTATACGGGCCGCCCGCCCATCGTTATCAATCTCAAAGCGTTGAAAGATTACGGCATCTATGCCGTTCAAGCGCCCGTCAACTCAACCTTGATTGTGCGCGCTTTTGAATCGGGCGATCTGGCGATTGAAACAAGCGGCGGATTGGTTGAAAAAATTGATCAGACAAATGCACCAAGCAAGACCGCAGCAAACACCAATGCGAATACCAATGATCGTCGCTTTGCCATCCAAGCCAGCGGTGCCTTTGGACTGCGCTCTGGCTTTCTGAGTGACGCTATTCAAATTCAAGCCATTGCCGATCAGCCGCCCACCATTCGCCTGTCAGGCGATGTGAAAGTGAGCGATAAAGGATCGCTGAGTTTTGGCTATATCATCAATGATGATTATGGTGTCAGTGATGCAGAGGCGCAGTTCAGTCGCGCCATAGATGCCAGCGCACCAACAGGGCGCGCACTTGTGCCCGGCCCCAAAATCGCTTTGCCGCTGCCATCGTCAACAGGCATTGGTGAGACAGATGTGACTGCTGAATTGGCGGATCATCCGTGGGCTGGCACACGCGTCAAAATGATTTTGGTAGCGCGCGATGAGGGTGGCAATGAAGGCTTGAGTGAGCCCATTGAGCTCACACTTCCACAGCGTCAATTCACACAACCCCTCGCGCGTGCACTCATCGAGCAACGCAAAAACATCACCTTCTCTCCCGACGATACACGCCACGTGCGCGATGCGATTTCTGCCTTGATGGTTGATCCTGAAGAATTTGGCACCAGCCCATCGGTCTATCTGGGCTTGCGAAATATATTGACGCGCCTGTCACGCGCCCATTCGGATGCCAATTTGATTGGCCTTGTCGATTTCATGTGGGAAATGGCTGTGCGTCTTGAAGACGGCAATCTCACGGATGCGGAAAAAGACCTGCGTGCAGCTGAAAATGCACTCAAAGAAGCGCTTGAGCGCCATGCAGATACCAAAGAGATTCAGCAATTGATGCAGCAGATGAACGCTGCTCTTGAGCGCTATCTCTCCGAATTGGCGCAAAACGCACAGAATGATGAATCGCCAGCTCAAGAGCCATCGGGTGATCAAAAGATCATCACGCAAAATGATCTCAACCAAATGCTCAAAGACATCGATGCGCTGGCCAAATCAGGTGACACTGAGGGCGCACAAAAAAAGCTAAAGCAATTGCAGGATATTTTGCGCAATCTCAAAACCGCGCAAACGAAGCGCGATCCGCGCGCCCAGCAAATGCAGCAAGAGCTTGGTGAATTGGATCGGCTGACGCGCCAAGAGCAGCGCCTGCGCGATGAGACCTTTGCGCAGCAAAATCCTGAGACGCCACCACCGCGCGGCCAAAAGCCACAAACGCCAAATTCCCAGAGCGAGCAGCCTCAGCTCAAGCAAGAGCAAGAGGCGCTGCGCGACAAGCTCAAGCAATTGCGCCAAAAGCTCAAGCAATCGGGACTGCCTGACAGTGAAGACCTTGAGAAGGCCGAAGAGGCCATGAACGAGGCGGGGCAGGCTTTGTCATCGGGGCAAAACGGCCGCGAACAGGCAGTGGACGCCCAAGGCCGGGCGGTCGAGAGCTTGCAAAAGGGCGCGCAAGCTTTGGCGCAACAGATGAAAGAGGGCTCAGAGGGCCAAGACGGTGAGGAAGGTGAAGGACGTGGCACACGGCAAGGGCGTGGCCCACGCGGTGCCGATCCTTTGGGCCGGGAAGCGCAGGACCGACGCAATCAACCCAATTCTGGGCTTGATATGGACGCTGCCAGCGCCGCACAGCGCGCCCAACGCGTGCTGGAAGAGCTACGCCGCCGCCTCAGCGATCCCCAACGGCCCAGCGATGAGATTGATTATCTCGAACGGCTGCTTCGTAAATACTGACATATTGCCTTGTGAGGGTCAGGGCGCTATCTGAGCCTTATCTCCTTGCGAGTTCAGACCCGAGTGTTCAATCCATGCCAAGTTCAAATATCATAGTGGGAATAGCGACTGCACTGGTGGCGGGCGTTCTGGTGTTGGGCCTCGTCAATATGATGCGCAATGGCAGCCCTGATCTCTCGCAAAAGCTGATGCGCTGGCGTGTTGGCCTACAATTTTTGGCCATTGTCATCATCATGGCAGTGCTTTGGTTTCGCGGATAGGAGCTGACCGATGGTCGTTTTGAATAAGATTTACACACGCACGGGCGATGCAGGCACCACCGGACTTGGGACGGGCGAGCGCCGCATTAAATTCGACACCCGCGTGGAAGCCTATGGCACCGTCGACGAAGCCAATTCCACCATCGGCCTTGTGCGTCTCTCAGCGCGCACAGAACTCCCGATGGTCGATGAAATGCTGGGCCGGATTCAAAACGATCTGTTCGATCTTGGTGCTGATCTTTGCACACCACCCACCGACAAGCCCCTTGAGTATGAGCCGCTGCGCATTGTTGCCGCTCAAGTGACGCGCTTGGAAAATGAAATCGACCTGCTCAATTCTGAGCTCGCACCTTTGCGCACCTTTGTGCTGCCCGGCGGCACACCAACTGCAGCAGCCCTGCACATGGCCCGCACAGTGATCCGCCGCGCCGAGCGCCTCATGATTGAGCTTGCCCAAAAGGAACCTGTGGGCGAGGCTGCCTTGCAATATGCCAATCGCTTGTCGGATTTCCTGTTTGTCGCAGCCCGTTATGCCAATCACAAAAGCGATGGCGATGTGCTTTGGGTGCCGGGACAGTTTCGATAGGTGAGTCAATTTCGATAAGGCAGTTCAGACAGGTCAGTTTGTTCACCTGATTTCAGGTAAGCTTAAGGCGAATAGTGCAGCCATCAAGCTTCTGTTAGCTTGGTGTTTCATTGTCTCGATGACCAATCGTATCACGACCCATCAGGAGCGGCAGTTTATGAAGATCATTGTCCCAGTGAAGCGGGTCGTTGATTACAATGTCAAAATACGTGTCAAAAGCGACGGCACTGGCATTGATCTAGCTAACGTCAAAATGTCGATGAATCCCTTCGATGAAATCGCGGTGGAAGAAGCGCTGCGGCTGCGTGAAGCTGGCAAAGCCACCGAAGTGATTGTGGTCTCGATTGGTCCTGCACAAGCCGCCGACACCATTCGCGCCGGTCTTGCCATGGGTGCTGACCGTGGTGTGTTGGTAAAAACAGATGCGAGCCTAGAGCCTCTCGCTGTTGCCAAAATTTTGCAAAAGTTGTGTCAGTCTGAAGAGGCTGGTCTTGTCATCATGGGCAAGCAAGCCATTGATGATGATTGCAACCAAACCGGACAAATGCTGTCTGCCCTCTTGAATTGGCCACAGGGCACGTTTGCATCCAAGGTTGAAGTGTTGGACGCACAGGTGCGCGTCACCCGCGAAGTGGATGGTGGCTTGCAAACCTTGATGCTCAATTTGCCCGCAGTCATTACAACCGATCTGCGCTTGAACGAACCGCGCTATGCATCTTTGCCCAATATTATGAAGGCCAAGAAAAAGCCGCTGGACGAAAAAACACCCGACGATTTTTCCGTTGATGTTACGCCGCGTTTGAACGTGCTGAAGACAACCGAACCGCCCGTGCGTAAGGCTGGAATCAAGGTTGCCTCAGTGGAAGAATTGGTTGCTCGCCTCAAGACTGATGCTGGAGTTCTGCAATGACAAGTCTTCTCATCGCTGACGTCACAGGACATACGCTGGGCGAAGCTACAGCAAAAGCTTTGACTGCTGCTCTCGCTTTACAAGATGACGTGCATGTTCTGATTGCAGGCCATGGCTGCGCGCCAGCCGCGCAAGACGCTGCCGCTTTGTCAGGTGTTGCAAAAGTTCTACTGGCTGATGATGCAAGCCTTGCGCACCAATTGGCTGAACCCTTGGCGGCCCTCATTGTGTCGCTGGCACCCAACTATAACGCGATCATTGCAACGGCCTCCTCGACCGCCAAGAATGTGATGCCACGTGTGGCGGCTCTTCTTGATGTGATGCAAATTTCTGAAATCATTCAGGTTGTAGCGCCCGATACATTCGCGCGCCCCATCTATGCCGGCAATGCGATTCAAACTGTGCAATCGCTTGACGCCAAGCGCGTCATCACTGTGCGCACCTCGGCCTTTGCGGCCACGCCAAAGAGCGATAGCGCTGCGGCGATCGAGAGCGTTGCTGTGGGCGCCCACACCAACACATCTTTGTTTGAAGCCGATCATTTGGCAAAAAGTGATCGCCCCGAATTGGCGGCAGCCAAAATTATCATCTCGGGCGGTCGCGCTTTGCAAAGTGCCGAGAATTTTCACACCTTTATCGAGCCGGTCGCGGATCGTTTGGGTGCTGCCATCGGTGCGTCACGCGCCGCCGTTGATGCGGGCTATGCGCCCAATGATTGGCAAGTGGGCCAGACGGGAAAAGTTGTGGCCCCCGATCTTTATATTGCGGTGGGAATTTCAGGCGCCATTCAGCATCTGGCTGGCATGAAGGACTCGAAAGTTATTGTCGCCATCAACAAAGATGCGGATGCGCCGATCTTTCAAGTGGCTGATTTTGGACTGGTCGCAGATCTTTTCGAAGCCCTGCCCGCTTTGACCAAGGAACTGGGGCCTCGCCCTTAGCCGACGCAATTTGCTTTACCTCGGTCGAACTTCGAATATGATCGTTGGCATGACATGGTGAAATGGGTTGTAACAGAATGACTTTTGAACTTCGCAATATCGGCGTAATCGGTGCTGGCCAGATGGGCAGCGGAATTGCTCAGGTGTGTGCGCTTGCTGGCATGCAGGTTGTCCTTAACGATCTCAGTGATGACCGCATTCACGCCGGTCTTGCGACAGTGGACGGAAATCTTGCCCGCGCTGTGGCCAAAGACCAGATCACCGAAGCGCAACGGCGCGAGGCGATGGCACTGATTCGACCAGCCTCCACCTATGATGGACTGTCTGATTGCGACCTTGTCATTGAAGCCGCCTCCGAAAATGAAGACGTTAAGCGGAAGATTTTTACTAAGCTTTGCGCATCGCTCAAAAAAGACGCGATTGTCGCCTCCAACACCTCCTCCATCTCCATCACTCGTTTGGCCTCAGTCACTGATCGGCCCGAGCGTTTCATCGGCATTCATTTTATGAACCCCGTGCCCAAGATGCAGCTCGTCGAGCTCATCCGTGGCATTGCGACCGAGGACGTCACCTTTGAACTGGCCAAGACATTCATCATCCGTCTTGGCAAGACCATCACCGTCTCTGAAGATTTCCCGGCCTTTATCGTCAATCGCATCCTGCTCCCGATGATCAATGAGGCGATTTATACGCTTTATGAAGGTGTGGGTTCGGTCGATGCCATTGATACGGCCATGCGGTTGGGCGCCAATCATCCGATGGGACCGCTGCAATTGGCAGATTTTATCGGCCTCGATACCTGCCTGTCCGTGATGCAGGTGCTCCATGAGGGCTTGGCCGATTCCAAATATCGGCCCTGCCCGCTTTTGGTGAAATATGTTGAAGCTGGTTGGCTTGGGCGCAAAACCCAGCGTGGCTTCTATGATTATCGCAGCGGAACCCCCGTCCCAACCCGCTAATTCAGCGGCCAAGTTCCAGGAAAAGAGTGAGGCGCAGATTTTTCTTCACAACACTGTCATGGCGCGCATAGATTAGTCATAGTTGGGTCAGACATAGTCGTGCTGAATGAGTTGATGATGGTAGCGGCTTGTCGCTACCTGAACTTTGAGGAGGTATCCGAATTTGTCGGTGCACTTCCAACGCCAGTTGGCTCCAGATAAGGGGTATCTTGGTCAAGGATCTCCGGATTCTTGCCCCACACTTGTGCTCAATGCGGATTATCGACCGCTGAGTTATTATCCTCTTTCCCTTTGGTCTTGGCAGGATGCCATCAAAGCGGTCTTTCTGGATCGTGTGAATATCGTCTCGGAATACGATCATTTCGTGCGCAGCCCCAGCTTCGAGATCCGCATCCCCTCCGTGGTCTCCCTCAAAACCTATATCAAGCCGTCGAAATATCCGGCCTTCACCCGCTTCAATGTGTTTTTGCGTGATCGCTTCGCCTGCCAATATTGTGGGGCGCGCGAGGAGCTAACCTTCGATCATGTGATTCCGCGCTCAAAGGGCGGCACAACGACATGGGAAAATGTTGTAGCTGCCTGTTCGCCCTGCAATTTGCGCAAAGCCGACCGCCTGCCCGCTGAAGTCCATATGTGGCCAGCACGCGCAGCTTTTCAGCCGTCCGTCAGCGATCTGCACCAAAACGGCAGATTGTTTCCGCCCAATTTTCTGCATGAAAGCTGGATGGATTATCTCTATTGGGATTCTGAGTTGGAGCCTTAGGCGGCGTTGTTGAGCTATGCGCGGCTTCAGATTTCGCGGGATTTGGTGAGACGGATGACGCCAGATGGCAGCATGGTGCCAACGCGCATCTGCGTGCGAGCGGATTTGCGCTCAACCACCACGGTGCGATCAACGCCAAAGCGATTGGCCACAGACACTTCCGCACCGGCTTTGCTGACAGGCTTCACCAAGGGGCGCACGTCGTCGACAGAAACACCCATCAGACTGGCAGCTATCTCGATCTGATGCTCGACCTCATCGGTCAGGCCCTGAGCGGCAAAAAGCGCTTCTTCGATCGATGGCGGGTCATGGCGTACCCTGACCGCAGGCAGATCGTTGAATTTCCAAGCGGGGTTCATGTCAGTACTTTCAAAATGTTAGACCTTTATACCTGAAATTTGCTGCACTGCAACATATTCAGGGCCTAACAACCTCCACTTTATAGCCCATCCTCCACCAAAGGATAAGCCGCCTCGGTCACATAGGGCCCGCCGCCCACAGAATCCCGCGAAGAAAACAGCACGACACGGCTGGCCACAAACTCTTGCGAGACGAACAGGCCACGCGACGCCAGAAAGCCCGCGACCGCCACAGGCGAGACAGACCGCAATCGCGCCAGCGTGATGTGAGGCACAAATTTTCGAGCTTCTGGAGCCACGCCTGCCCGGCGCACAAGCCTTTCATGCTCCGCCTGAAGCTCCAACAAAGCCCGGCTTGGTTTGATACGCGCAATGATGGCGCGCGGGCGCTCATTGCCAAAGGTGGAGAGCTCATCAATCGTAATGGCGAGGGGCTGGCGCATCACGCCCAGCAACTCCTCATCAATATCGCGCGCCAAGGCTTTATCGACATCGCCGATAAAGCGCAAAGTGATGTGATAATTTTCTGCATCAATCCAACGCGCGCCCTGCAGGCCACCGCGCAACAGCGATAGCTGGCGGGCGATATCGGGCGGCACTTCAAGAGCCGTGAACAACCGGGGCACGAAATCGCTCCGTGAACAAGAATCAAACGCCCCTCAGATTATCCAAATCTGGGACGGTTGAACAGAAACAGACGATCGCGGCGCACCGATCAAGCCTTGAGCGTTTTTAAGAAGCTCATCACCGAGGGCAAGATTCGGCGCACCATTTCCACAACGCCTTCACGGGTCGGATGGAGCCCGTCCTTAAGCTTCAAACTCGCATCGGTGGCAATGCCATCCAGAAAGAACGGATAGAGCAGCAGCCCATGCGCCTTGGCCAATCGGGCGTATATGCCATTGAATTTTTTTCCATAGGCATCGCCGAGGCTGGGATCAGCCACCATGCCCATCAACATGACGGGGATTTTGCGCGCTTGCAGCTTTTGAATGATCTGATCCAACGCCGAAAAGGTGAGATCAGGGTCAAGGCCGCGCAACATATCATTGGCCCCAAGCTCAAGCAGAACACCGTCCACTCCATCGCCCACAGCCCAATCCAAACGTGCCAGCCCGGCGCTTGCCGTATCGCCTGACACGCCAGCATTGGTGACGCGCACATCCAGCCCCTGCGCTTTGAGCTGAGCCTCTAGGACATTGGGAAAAGCCGCCTCATTGGGCAGCAGATAGCCAGCCGTCAGGCTATCACCAAACGCAACCAGATTCAGCGTTTTGGCCGATACAGGCGGCGCCAGACCCACCATCACAAAACAAAGGCTCAACAGCAGAAAAGCACGCAGGCCAAATGCGTTTAACGACATCCTTGCCTTGTTTGAACACGAACTTGGCTTATGTGATTTAAAACCGATACCCAATAGATTGCTCAAGAGATCGCCTCATCAATGAAATATCCAGCCGTAAAGCTCAACCAGGTCCATTTGAACTTGGGTCAGGATCAGACCCATGTCCATATTCTCAAAGGCATTTCTTTAGAAATTGCGCAAAATGAGGCCGTCGGCATTGTGGGACCATCGGGTTCGGGCAAATCCTCGCTTTTGATGTGCATGGCTGGACTAGAAAAAATCACGGCAGGTGAGATTTCCATCCTTGGCGAACGGATGGACAATTTGGACGAAGATGCGCTGGCACGATTCAGAGCGCAGCATTTTGGCTTCGTGTTTCAATCCTTCCATCTGATTCCTACCATGACGGCCGTTGAGAATGTGGCGCTGCCGCTGGAACTGGCTGGCATTCCCAAAGCCCGCCAACGCGCCGCCAATCTTTTGGGTGAAGTCGGTCTGCAAAATCGCCAAAATCATTATCCCGGACAGATGTCAGGCGGCGAGCAGCAACGCGTGGCTTTGGCTCGCGCGCTGGTGGGTGAGCCCAAAATTCTTTTTGCAGATGAGCCAACCGGTAATTTGGACGGCAAAACGGGCACACATATTATCGAGCTGATCTTTGCGCTGCGCCGTGAGCATGACGCGACTTTGATTCTTGTCACGCATGACAATTCGTTAGCAGCTTTGTGTGATCGAACCATTCGTCTTGAGTCGGGCCTAATTGCCGATTTAAGCCCAGCTGGATCGGCCGCTTAACATGAGCCTGCTCTTAGCTTTTCGATTTTGTTTCATTCTCGCCTTTCGCGATTTGTGCTCTGGGCTTGGTAGCTTTCGGTTTTTTCTAGCGTCGCTCTTTTTGGGCGTCGCCATTATTTCTGCCGTCCACGCTTTGCAATTTGGTATGTCGCAAGGACTGGCCACGAGTGGTCGTGAAATTTTAGGCGGCGATCTGTCCTTTGTTTTGATCCAGCGCGATGCCACCGACGATGAGCGTCAATGGATTGAGAGCTTGGGGCAAACTTCCAAAGTCGCCACCTTGCGCACTATGGCACGAGCGGGAGATCACACGCCTAGCCTGATCGAATTGAAAGCGGTGGATTCCTTTTATCCTCTGCTGGGCGACTTGAAATCAGCGCCAGCTGGTGTTGATGGATTGACCCAGACCGATGGTGTGTATGGCGCGCTTGCCGACCCCATCTTCGTCATCAAAAACAATCTCAAAATCGGCGATCACTTTGAGATTGGCACTGCGCCGTTTCGCTTGGCCGGTATTTTGGAAGCTGAGCCAGACAAACTTTCATCGGGCCTGTCGTTTGGTGCGCGCGTTATCATCTCGCGCGCAGCCCTCGAGGCAAGTGGCTTGGTAAGGCCGGGTGCGTTGATCAAATGGAATTATCGTTTGGTGTTAAATGGGGCCAATGAGCGGCCCTCTGATCTTGAAGCCATCGTGAGCGCATCGCAAAAGCGTTTTCCGCAATCAGGCTGGGATATTAAAACGCGTCTCAATGCAGCCCCGCAGCTTGAAAAGAACCTTGGGCGCTTCTCGCAATTCCTCTTCATTCTTGGATTATGCGCGCTCATCTTGGGTGGCATCGGTATCCAGCGTTCCGTCGAAGCATTCTTGGAACGCAAAGCCAATGACTTTGCCATCATCAAAGCATTGGGCGCGCCGCCAGAGAAAATTTTCATCATCGCGCTTGGCGAGATTATGACCTTTGCGCTCATTGGCAGTCTGATTGGCGCCATCGCAGGCGCGCTGCTGCCCTTGGCCATTGGTCCAGCCTTTGACTCTTTTGGTCTGCCATTCAGCCCAAGCTTGTCGCTGCGACCGTTCATGATTTCCTTATCGATTGGTCTGCTGATCTCGCTCACCTTCTCAATCCTTCCGCTCGCCAAAGCGCATGATATTTCGGTATCGAGTTTGTTTCGCACCCAATCGCAAACAAGCCAATCCTTGCGCACGCGCTATTGGGTGATGGTGTTGGCCGCTAGTCTTGTGTTGCTAGCCACAATCTTCTTCACATCGATTGATAAAAATCTGACCTTGGCGTTTCTGATTGGCGCGCCTGTCATTGGTGGTGTTTTGATCGGTGTGAGTTTTGGCTTGGGAAGATTGGCAAACCTCGCCTCGCATGTGCGCAATCCGATTCTGCGCATTGCGATTGGCAACATCGCGCGCGCCAAATCTTTGCGACAATCTTTCGTCATCGCCATCGGCTTTGCTTTCACCTTGATTATTATGATCGGTCTGCTGTCAGAAACGTTGCGCGCGCAAGTGGGACGCGGCCTGCCAACCGGCGCGCCAAGTTTCTTTCTGCTTGATATTCAAAAGACTGAGCTGGACAGACTCGAAACGTTCACGCGCGAAACATCAAACTTTGCTGCGCAACGCGTACCGATGCTGCGCGGTCGTGTGATGGCTGTGAATGAGACGCCTGCAGAAAAAATCAAAGCGGAAGAGAGCGCCAGCTGGGCGTTGGAAAGTGATCGCGGTCTCACATTTTCTGCCACACTTCCCGAGGGCTCCACCTTGGTGAGCGGCGATTGGTGGGATGCCAATTATAAGGGTGAGCCGCTCGTCTCTGTTGATGATGCCATCGGCAAGGGTCTAGGTTTACAATTGGGCGATAAGGTCACGCTCAATATTCTAGGCAGAAATCTGACTGCGCGCATTGCCAATTTTCGCAAAGTGAACTGGCGCTCGCTGGGGATCAATTTTGTTTTTGTGCTCACGCCCAATGCGTTTGAGAATGCGCCCTTCACCTATCTGTTAAGCCTCAATAGCAAAGCACTTCAAGATAAGGTGGCGCAAACTAACGACACGCAAACGGATGAGCTTGATTTTGTGCGCGCATTGGTCGCGCACTTTCCTGACATCACGATTGTGCGCGTCAAGGAAGCGTTGCAAACGCTCAATGAGACCATCGAGCGTATGAACTTGGGCATCTTATTGGCTGGCGGCATTATCTTTGTGGCCGCCAATCTCGCTTTGATGGCGGCGGTCAGCACAGGCTATCGCGTGCGCGCCTATGAAACAGCTATTTTGCGAGCACTTGGCGCTACAAACAGACAGGTCATTGCGGCTTTGCTGGTGGAATTGTCATTGCTGAGTACCGCAGCCATCGGGCTTGGATTGGCGTTTGGCTATTTGGCCTGCCGCTTCATCTCATCCTATTTCTTCAAGCTGGATGACATAGCAATTGATGCTGGGTTCTTAAGCCTCGTCTGTCTCGTCTCCATAGCTCTTGTGTTCCAGATCGCCATTTTGACCGTGCGCAATGTGTTGCGAGCAAGGCCAGCTGCCTATCTCTCAAAAAATTGATCTGCGCCGACCCCTTGTACGCCTGTGGTGTGCGTTACATATTATGGTATGCTGGCTTTTCCGGCTGAGATTGGGCTGGAGCCCAACTTGAACTGAGAGGGAAGAGATGTCCGATTTTAATAGCAACGCATCCCGTTGGGGCTCAGGCGCAGCTCAGGCTGGCGCGGCCGCTAGAATCGATCAAGGTCTTCGATCCTATATGCTCGGCGTCTACAATTACATGACGACCGGCCTAGCGCTGACCGGTGCCGTTGCCTATGGCACGCATCTGGTGGCGGCAACGCCATTCGGCCAAGCAGTCCAACAGGGCCCAATTCACTGGCTTGTGGTGTTCGCGCCTCTGGCCTTCGTGATGTACTTTTCAATCCGCATCAACCAGATGTCGGCGTCAACCGCCCGCATGGTGTTCCTCGCCTTTGCCGCCGTGATGGGTCTCTCGCTGTCGACCATTTTGTCCGTCTACACCGGACCATCGGTCGCGCGCGCCTTCTTCATTACGTCAGCAACCTTTGGCGGCTTGAGCCTCTACGGTTACTCCACCAAGCGTGATCTCTCCGCCTTTGGTTCATTCCTTGTGATGGGCGTGATTGGTTTGGTGATCGCAAGCGTGGTGAACATGTTCATGCAAAGCGGCGTTTTCCAGTTTGCGATTTCGGTTCTCACAGTCTTGATCTTTTCAGGTCTGACCGCTTGGGACACGCAATCCATTAAGGAAAGCTATTACGCTGCAGATAGCGCTGAGGATGCCACCAAGAAATCGATTTTTGGAGCGTTGCAGCTCTACCTCGACTTCAACAACATCTTCATGGCGATGTTGAACCTCACAGGCGACCGCGACTAATCACGCGATCCTAATTAAGGAAAAGCCCCGCTTTTGCGGGGCTTTTTT
>CAIUDK010000066.1 GCA_903897875.1 uncultured Hyphomicrobiales bacterium | reverse complement strand
CATCCCGGACAAGCGAAGCGCCGATCCGGGATCCAGAGATTAAGCGTCGAAAGTGAGCACCCCGGCTCAAGACCGGGATGCCCAATTCGATTTCGTCGTTGATCGCTTTTACAGCTCGCTGAAAATCAGCTTTCCGTCAGCGCCTTTTTTCCACACATACATCACAAAGTCGGCGTCGTTGCGGTCGCCCTTGGCGTCGTAGGAAAACTTGCCAAGCACTGTGTCAAACATCATGCCCGAATGCATCGCATCGGCCACTTTTTTGGGGTCAACAGAATTGGCTTTTTCGGCCGCCTGTTTGATGACCTGAACGGCTGCGTAGCTGTAGAGCGTGTAGGCTTCTGGATCGAAATTCTTGGCTTTGAATTTCTTCACAATCTCGGCTGCCTGAGGGCGCTTTGTAGGATCAGGGCCAAAGGTCATCAGCGTGCCTTCAACACCTGCGCCGCCAATGGCTGCGAGTTCTGCAGAGGCAAGGCCATCGCCGCCCATGAGCACGGCCGTGACGCCCTGATCGCGCATTTGGCGAATGATGCGTCCTGCTTCTGTGTAGAGACCGCCGAAGAAGACGACGTCTGCGCCAGAGGTTTTGATTTTGCTGACGATGGCAGAATAATCGGACTCGCCGACATTGACGCCTTCATACAAAACTTCCTTCACGCTCTTAGCGTTGAGGGCTTTTTTGGTCTCATCTGCGAGGCCTTTGCCATAGGTGGTTTTGTCGTGAACGATGGCGACTTTTTTGCCCGCCATTTTGCTGGCCAAATAATCGCCAGCAACCGTGCCTTGCTGATCGTCGCGGCCGCAGGTGCGGAACGTGTTCCACAATTTGCCCTCAGTCAAAACTGGATTGGTCGAGGCTGGCGTAATCTGCAACATGCCGTTCTCGTTGTAGACTTCGGAAGCTGGAATCGACACGCTGGAATTAAAATGGCCGATAACGAATTTCACACCATTGCCCACGAGCTTGTTGGCAATCGACACGCCTTGCTCAGGCTTTGAGGCATCGTCCTCAACGCTGGCCACAATCTTCTGGCCCAAAATACCGCCCGCTGCATTGATATCTTCAACAGCCTGCTGCGTGCCCTGCTGCATTTGTGCGCCAATGGCGGCACTGGGGCCGGTGAAGGGGCCAGCGATGCCCAATTTGATGTCAGCCGAGGCGGCCGTGGCAAAGCTCAAACCTGCAATCAACATAAGACCAGACAACAAATGCTTTTTCATAGACAATTCCTCTCAGCTTCAACGCGCGATTATAGCCGCGGCGCAATCGCCCAAAGTGTGGCTCAGTCTGCGCACGAAGTCACCAGCAAATTATAGGCAGGATTAAGCTTTGTTTTGCCAGCCAAATAGGCCGCGGGGCGCATAGAGCCAGCCATAGCCGCGCAGCATTTGGGCGGCGCGGGTCAGGCGATAGCCCAAGAGGCCGAGCGCCAGCAAAACAATGAGGCTAGCGCTGTAGCCATGGCTGGACAGCAGCGGCTCTTGGAAGAGCGCGTAATGGAGAAAGCGCACAGCGAGTGTGAGCGCAACACAGGCCAGCGCGCAGACCCAAACAGGCCGCCACGCAAGGGCAATGGCGCGCCCCATGGCAAAGGCGATAAGGCCGCCGATTGCGCAAGTGAGAAGGCCAAAAACGAAAACGCTTGCGTTTGGGTCCAACATCAAGCGCCCCCTTCCAAATAGGCCGCGCGTACTTCGGGCCGCGCCAAAATCTCTGCACCCGTGCCGCTCATCGTGATGGCACCGTTGATCATCACATAAGCGCGATGGGCCAATTTGAGCGCGTGATAAGCGTTTTGCTCAACAAGAAAAACGGTGAGCCCCTGCTCGCGATTGACCTCGGCGATGACATCAAAAATGCGTTTGGCGATCAGCGGGGCTAGGCCCAGTGAGGGCTCATCCAACAGCAACAAACGCGGGCGGCTCATGAGAGCGCGCGCAATCGCGAGCATTTGTTGCTCGCCACCAGACAGAGTGCCGCCCAATTGCGCCAAGCGTTCTTTGAGACGCGGGAAAATGACGAACATTTTTTCCAGATCGTCATCAAAATGCGCGCCCTTGTCGAGCGCAGCGCCCATTTGCAAATTCTCATAGACCGTCATGCGCGCAAAAATACGACGCCCCTCAGGCGATTGCGCAATGCCGAGGCGAGCGATCTGGTGGGTTGGCAGTTTGGTGATGTCTTTACCGTCAAAAATAATCTCGCCCGCGCGCGCTGGCACAGCGCCGCAGATCGACATCATGAGCGTGGATTTGCCAGCGCCATTGGCACCGATGAGTGCTACGATTTCGCCACTCTCGACATGCAGCGACACATCGCGCAACGCGACAATTTTGCCATAGCCCGCTTCAACATGATTGATGGTGAGCAGTTGGGTCATGGCGCAAGCCCTGTGCTAATTTCTTGGCTGACAGCGCGCACTTCCTCCTCATCGGCCACGCCCAGATAGGCGGCGATAACTTTGGGATCGGAGCGAATGGATTGCGGCGTGCCATCGGCAATTTTTGCGCCGTAATCGAGCACGATGATGTGATCGGAAATATCCATCACGACAGACATATCATGTTCGATCAGCAGAATGGATGTGCCATCCTCATCACGAATGCTGCGCAGCAATTGCGTGAGCTGCGCGGATTCTCTTGGATTAAGCCCAGCGGCAGGTTCGTCCAAACACAGCAGAATGGGATTGGTGCACATGGCGCGAGCGATTTCTAGCCGGCGCTGATCGCCATAGGGCAAATCTCCGGCTGGATCATCAGCGCGATCAACAAGGTTGATACGCTCCAACCAATGCTGTGCGCGCGCAATGGCAGCGCGCTCGGCGTCGCGATAGGATTTGGCACCCAGCAGCCCCAGCAGGCCGCCCACGCCGGAGGCGCGCATGAGTGTGAGATGTTGCGCCACAATCAAATTTTCCAACACAGTCATGCCAGAAAATAGGCGGATGTTTTGAAAGGTACGTGCGACGCGGGCCGTGCGCGTGATTTCAAAATCCGCCATGCGCTCAAGAAGAAATACATCTCGCGTATGACGCTGGCCAGATGTGGTGAGCACATCAATGTCACGCGCCGCACTTGTGGCGTGGCTAAGCGCAATGCGCCCCTGGCTCGGTTTATAAAAACCGGTGAGACAATTGAACACAGTGGTTTTGCCAGCGCCATTGGGGCCAATCAGCGCGGTGATGTCGCCACGCCCCACATCGAAGGACAGATCATCGACCGCGACAAGGCCGCCAAAGCGCATGGACAGATGCGCCACGCTGAGCAAAGGATTTGAAACTTGCATCATCCGCGCCCCTCACCAACGTGAGAGGCGGCAATGTTTTTGCGCTCTTTCAAAAACAACGAGGGCGTGCGGGTTGAGATGAGACCGCGTGGTTTCCAAATCATAATCGCCACCATCGCCATGCCAAAAATCAACATGCGATATTGGGCGGGATCGAAATTGACGCCAAAGATGAGTTTGAGAAAATCCAACTCGCGCAAAATTTCCGTGCCGCCCACCATCACAACAGCGGCCAGCGCCACGCCCAATTGCGAGCCCATGCCGCCCAACACCACGATGGCCAAAATGGTGGCGCTCTCCAAAAAGGTGAAGCTATCGGGATTGACGAAGTTTTGGCGCACGGCAAAAAACGCACCCGCAAAACCCGCAAACATAGCGCCTAATGCAAACGCCGTGAGTTTGACGCGCGTTGTGTTGAGCCCCAATGCGCGACAGGCAATCTCATCCTCGCGCAAGGCTTCCCATGCGCGCCCAACGGGCAGACGCACAAGGCGCAAGGTGATGAAGTTTGTCAGCAGCGCAAGGCAAGCGATGAGGTAGAATAAAAAGATGGTGCGATGGATGGGCGAAAATTCTAGCGCGAAGGTGGCGGCAAATCCGTTATCGGCTGCGGTAAATGGCAGACCGAAAAAGGTGATGCGCGGGATGGAGGAAATGCCAGCACTGCCATTCGTCACATCAGTCCAATTGATCAGGATGAGGCGGATGATTTCGCCAAACGCTAACGTCACGATGGCAAGATAATCGCCGCGCAAACGCAGCACCGGAAAACCCAGCAACACACCCCATGTTGCGGCAAGCAAACCTGACAAGGGCAGACAGAGCCAGAACGACAGACCAAAATGCGTGGAGAGCAGCGCATAGGCATAAGCGCCCACCGCATAGAAGGCGACATAGCCCAAATCCAAAAGACCTGCGAGGCCCACAACAATGTTGAGCCCCCAGCCCAGCATCACATAGATGAGGATTTGTACGCCGTAATTGTTGATCCATTTCAAACTGCCGCTAGGGCCCAAAAACGCAAGCACCACAAGCGGAAACGCGAACAGCGCGATGAGACCAAAAATGCTGACAGCGCGCGCAAGCTGCGGACGCGTAGGCGCGATGGGTTTTTCTGCGCGAGGCGCACGTGCGCGCCAGTCTTGCAACACAAGACCCACAAAGCGCGCGACTGACAGGCCAATGACTGCAAACACCAGCCACGACCAGCGTTGTTGCAGCGTGAGCTGATTGGACGAATCTTGCTCCAACCGCAACACAAGCAATGGAAAGCACAGGCCAGCGGTGATGAGTGCTGTGCGCAGAGCCTCTTGCAAAGCGTGAGTGAGATTGGTGCGCGTCATCGCCTCACACCTTTTCCACATCAGGCCGACCTAGCAGACCCGATGGCATAAAGATGAGCGTGATGGCGAGAATGGAAAAGGCAGCCACGTCCTTATAATCGGACGAGAAGTAAGCGGCCCAAAAGGTTTCAATCAGCCCAATCAACAAGCCACCCAGAACTGCGCCGGGCAATGACCCAATGCCACCCAAAACCGCTGCGGTAAAGGCTTTGACGCCCGGAATAAAACCATCGGAAAAATTCACAACGCCGTAATAGATCATGAACAAAACGCCAGCCACTGCGGCCAATGCTGCGCCAATCACAAAGGTGAGTGAGATGGTGCGATCAACATCAATGCCCAACAATGCCGCCATGCGCTGATCTTGCGCACACGCGCGTTGGGCACGGCCCAATGCAGTTTTTTGGACGATAAACCAAAAGAGGCCCAACAGGCTGAGCGTGACGCACATGATGAGAATTTGCTTGAGCGACACAGTGACATCAGCACCCGCCGGGCCAAAGTGAAACAGGCCAGAGAGAAACTCAGGCGCAGCCTTATTGCGCGGGCCTTGCACGATTTGCACAAGATTAGACAAAAAGATCGACATGCCGATGGCCGAGATGAGCGGTGCCAAACGGAACGAGCCACGCAAAGGCCGATAGGCGACGCGCTCAATGGTCCAATTCCAAAGCCCGGTGATGACCATCGTGCCAACCAGCACGAGGATAAAAATCAGCGGCAGACTGGAGAGGCCCAGAAACATCGTCAATGCCATGTAGAGAATCAAAGCAATCATGGCCGACAGCATGAACACATCGCCGTGGGCAAAATTGACCATGCCAATGATGCCAAACACCATGGTGTAGCCAATGGCAATCAACCCATAGATCGAGCCAAGGGTCAGCCCATTGACAAGCTGCTGCAGGAAAACATCCATAACCCGCCGGTTCCCTTAAGTTAGCGACGCAAAGGCGCGCGCTGTGGCCGAGCTTTAGGGATAGCAAGGTGTTGGGGTTGGAGCAAATGGTGGGTGAAAAATACAGACTGCCACTCAGGATCCCAAACCCTCACCCCAACTTCGCCAGAGCCGGAAACATATCAATCAACCAAAACGACATGGTCTGCATAGCGCCAGTCATGAAACCGATGCCGGTCAAAATCAGCAATACGCCAACAATTTTCTCCACCTTACCAAAATGTTTTTTGAACCGTTTGATGAAATGAAAGAACGGTTCAATCGCCAAAGCCGCCACCAAAAACGGCACGCCCAAACCGGCTGAATAGACACCCAGCAAAGCCGCCCCTCGCCCCACTGACTCTTCCGAACCGGCAACCGCCAAAATAGCGGCTAAGATTGGCCCGATGCAGGGCGTCCAGCCAAAGGCAAAGGCCACGCCCATCACATAAGCGCCCCATAGGCCAAACGGTTTTTCAACTTGAACCCGTGCCTCGCGATATAAAAACGCAATGCGATAGACGCCCAAAAAGTGCAGCCCCATCGCAATGATGGCGACGCCGGCTAGCAAAGATAGAATTTCCAAATTCTGGCGAACGAATTGTCCAAACACAGAGGCGGTTGCACCAAGGGCGACAAACACGGTTGAAAAACCCAAAACAAAAAGCACCGCCGCCAAAGCAACATCGCGCCGCGCCTTACGCTCCCCCTCGCCCGCCAATTCCTCAATCGTCGTTCCAGCGATGAAAGTCAGATAGGGCGGCACCAGCGGCAAAACGCAGGGGCTCAGAAAAGACAAAAGCCCAGCGGCAGCGGCGGCGGTAAAGGAGATGTCAGAAGTCATGCTCCATACATACAGCCCCAGCGCGACAGCTCAAGGGGCGTGTGCGAATGGCCGCACATCCCACCCATGTGCAGGTGAGTGTCCGTGCGTGTGGCGGACACAGAATGGCCCCAATGCACACGCCATCTCAGCCCAAAAAGCGGGTCGCCGCATAGGGGGCTGGGTCCGTGAACGGGGCCACGCCGGTCATCATCTGGGCCAGCAAGCGGCCTGACACCGCCGATAGCGTTAGCCCCAAATGTTGATGGCCAAAGTTCAACCAGAGGTTTGGTTGGCGAGGTGCCGGTCCAATCACGGGCACCATATCGGGCAGGCAGGGGCGGTTGCCGAGCCAAGCCTTCGGGTCGAGCCTCTGGCCAAGGGGGAAAATATCCTGCGCCAAAACCTCATCCATCCCCAGCTGCACCGGGGTGGCGGGCGCCTGCAGCGTGGCGAATTCTACCCCTGTTGTCAGACGGATACCGCGCGCCATGGGGGCCAAAACATAACCGCTGTCAGCGTCCAAAATGGGCCGGATCAGCTTGGCGCCGGAGCGCGATGCATAGGTCATATGATAGCCCCGCTTGATCCCCAGCGGCAGTTGGATGCCCAATTGCGCCAAAATGTCCCCGGTCCACGGGCCCAATGTCAGAACAACTTCAGGGGCTTCAACCATCCCAAGCTCGGTCGTCACCTGCCAGACTTGGGCCCTGCGGGTCAGGGTTTTGGCGTCACCGGTGGCAATCTGGCCACCACGCGCTAGGCACAAACGCTCATAAGCCTCTGATAAAGCTCCCGGATCTGACACCGAAGCCGGGTCCAAATAATGCACCCCACCAGCCAGATGGTCGGTTCTTAATGACGGCTCCCGCCGTGTCAGACCGGCCTTGTCCAACAGCTCAAACCGAGAGCCCAGAGCGCCTGCCCGTTCAGCGTCTTCCAGCCCCAGCCTCAAACTCTCGTCATGGCGAAAAAGCTTGATCCACCCGGTCCTTCGCAGCAATGCCCCAGCACCTGCTGCCTCCATCAAAAGCTCATGCTCCAACACGCAGGCTCTTGTGAGTGGCAGCAAAGCCCGCATTGATCGCTCGGCCTGTGCGGGCTCGGACGCCCTAAAATAGCGCCACAGCCATGGGGCGATTTTGGGCAGCGATTTCAATTGGTAATGCATGTCTGGGCTGCGATTACGGGCGTAATGGAGCAGCTTTTTGAGCGAGCGTGGGAAGGTATAGGGATACATCGAGGCGGCCTCGATCAACCCAGCGTTGCCAAAACTCGTCTCGCGCCCGGCATGGCCAAGGCGGTCCACCAAGATCACCCGGCGGCCATAGCTTTGAAGCTGTAAGGCACTGCAAAGCCCCACAATTCCAGCGCCCAGCACAATCACATCCCATCTCGAAGCCATATTTTGGCCCTCAACTGGAAAACACAAGTTCAAAACTCTGAGCCTCAACTCGACTCAGCCCATACCCCCATGCTAACCCCGGAATACCCCGCGTCATTGGATTTTCTCATGCGTCCCCTTCAAATTTGTCCTTCAATTCTAGCCGCTGATTTTTCCCAACTCGGCCAAGATGTTGCCGACGTTATGCAGGCTGGGGCCGACATTGTTCATGTTGACATCATGGACGGCCATTTCGTTCCAAATATTTCCTATGGCCCCGCCGTTATGCAGTCGATCCGTCACATCACGGACAGACCTTTCGACGTCCATCTGATGATCTCGCCGGTTGACCCCTATCTCGAAGCCTTCGCTAAGGCGGGTGCGGACGTCATCACCGTCCACGCTGAGGCCACGCCTCATCTGCACCGTTCTCTCCAAGCCATTCGTGCGCTTGGTAAAAAGGCTGGTGTTGCGCTCAACCCCGGCACGCCTGCCAGCGTCATTGCCCATGTTTTGGATCTCACCGATCTGGTGTTGGTGATGACGGTCAACCCCGGCTTTGGCGGTCAGGCTTTCATCCCCACGATGCTGGAAAAAGTCCGCCAAGTCAGAGACATGACGGCTGGCATGGCCATCGACATTGAGGTGGATGGTGGCATTACCGCGCAAAATGCCGGCGATGTGGCGGCCGCTGGCGCCAATTGGCTGGTCGCAGGCTCGTCCGTCTTCAAGGGCGGCAAGGCCACTTTTGCTAACAATATCAACGCAATCCGCAATGCAGCCCAAAGCGCTCGCGGTGAGCGCGTCTAACCCCTTCCTTGGTCCTCGTTTGCAGCTCCCCGCAAACGTCTTTTTATGAGAGTTATCAGATGATTCCGCGCTATTCCCGCCCCGAGATGGTCAACATCTGGGAGCCCCAGACCCGCTTTCGTATCTGGTTCGAAATCGAGGCTCATGCCTGCGATGCTTTGGCAGAATTGGGCGTTATTCCAAAGGAAAGCGCCAAGAACATCTGGGATAAGGCTGGCAAGGTCACCTTCGATGTCGCCCGGATCGACGAGATCGAGCGCGTCACCAAGCATGACGTCATCGCCTTTTTGACCCATCTGGCTGAGTTCATCGGCCCCGACTCCCGTTTCGTCCATCAGGGCATGACGTCTTCAGACGTTTTGGACACCTGTCTGGCCGTGCAAATGGCGCGGGCCGCCGATCTCCTGATCGCTGACGTTGACGCCCTCCTAGCCGCCCTCAAGCGCCGTGCGTTTGAACATAAGATGACCCCGAGCATTGGCCGTTCGCACGGCATCCATGCTGAGCCCGTCACCTTCGGTTTGAAAATGGCGCAAGCCTATGCCGAATTCACCCGTTGCCGCGAACGTCTCGTGACAGCGCGTAAGGAAATTGCAACTTGCGCTATCTCTGGCGCAGTCGGCACTTTCGCCAATATCGACCCCCGCGTTGAAGAGCATGTGGCTGAAAAGCTTGGACTTGCCGTTGAGCCCGTCTCCACGCAGGTGATCCCACGCGATCGTCACGCCGCATTCTTTGCAACCCTTGGTGTCATCGCCTCAAGCGTTGAGCGTCTCGCCACCGAGATCCGCCATTTGCAGCGCACCGAAGTTCTTGAAGCTGAAGAGTTTTTCTCTGAAGGCCAAAAGGGTTCGTCAGCAATGCCGCATAAGCGCAACCCTGTGTTGACAGAAAACCTCACCGGTCTTGCCCGTCTTGTGCGCGGCATGGTGACGCCAGCTTTGGAAAACGTAGCGCTTTGGCATGAGCGCGATATTTCTCACTCCTCAGTTGAGCGCATGATTGGCCCAGACGCCACAGTGACGCTGGATTTTGCGCTCGCACGGCTCACCGGCGTGATTGATAAGCTGCTGGTTTATCCAGCAAATATGCAAAAAAACATGGATCGTTTGGGTGGCCTCATCCATTCCCAGCGTGTGCTGTTGGCCCTCACCCAAAAGGGCGTTTCGCGCGAAGACTCCTATCGTTTGGTCCAGCGCAATGCGATGCCAGTCTGGCGTGGCGAGGGTGATTTCTTGACACTGCTCAAGAACGATCCAGAAGTCTCGGCAGCTTTGTCGGTGGCTGAATTGGAATCCCTGTTCGATCTTGGCTACCATCTGAAACATGTCGACACGATTTTTGCGCGCGTGTTTGGAAAAGCCTAAAGCAACCAAAAAGTTAGAACATGAAAACGTCAAACGCAGATATCTTGATCTTAAGCGGCCTGCATGGGTCGGGAGAGGATCATTGGCAAATGCGTTGGGCGCAAAAGCTCTCAACAGCCCGCGTTGTTGAGCAGACCTATTGGTCGCGACCCAATCTCAATGATTGGGTCGGTCGCTTGATTGAAGAGATCAATCTGTGCGAACGCCCTGTGCTGATTCTGGCCCACTCGTTAGGCGTCGTGACCTTGGCGCATACTGTGGCGCGGTTCGATGGTGCCAAAATTGCCGGCGCTTTTCTTGTCGCTCCACCTAGCGAAGCGGCTGTTTCTGTTATTGAATCCATTGACCCCGCGTTCACGCCCTATCCAACCACGCCTCTGCCATTTCCAACCGTTCTCATCGCCAGCCAAAACGATCCCTTCTGTTCTTACGAAGAAGCAACGCGGCTAGCTGCGGCTTGGGGCTCGGACTTAACCGATGCGGGCGAAGCCGGTCACATCAATGCAGAGTCCGGCCACGGCCCTTGGCCAGAGGGTTTGATGAAATTGGCCAGCTTTTTAAGGCAGTTGTGAAAACGGCTGAAGATTGCCGCGCTGCCTTGACTCAGCACCCCCTCAATGGTCAATTCTTTTGGCAGACAGAGATAAAATCATCGGCGCATAAACGCTGAACCCGAGGAAACGATCATGCTTTTCAATCGCCGCCATGTTCTTGCGGGCGCTATCGCTGCGCCTGCCATTCTCCGCTTCGATCTTGGCCATGCAGCCACGCGTCTGAAAATCTCCCATCAATTTCCCGGCGGCACTTTGGAGGAAGGCGATTTTCGTGATCGCATGACCCGTTTGTTTGCTGACCAAATCTCCAAGCGCAGCGGTGGCGAATTGGGTGGCGATATTTATCCCAACTCCTCGCTGGTCAAGGTGAATGCCCAGTTCTCCGCCATGCGCAAAGGCGCGCTCGATCTCTCCCTCGTGCCGCTCTCCTATGCTGGCGGCGAAGTGCCTGAGACCAATATCGGCCTCATGCCCGGCCTTGTGTCGAGCTACGATCAGGGCCTCGGCTGGAAGAAAAAGCCAATTGGCGCAGAGCTGACCAACTTTCTCGCCGATAAGGGCATCGTGATCGTGTCGTGGATCTGGCAGGCCGGCGGTGTTGCTAGCCGCTCGCAGCCACTCATTACCCCAAGCGACGCCAAGGGCATGAAGGTGCGCGGCGGCTCGCGCGAGATGGATATGGTGCTGCAAGCTGCAGGTGCAGCCGTGCTCTCGCTACCATCGAATGAAATTTACGCAGCCATGCAAACGGGCGCGTGCGATGCGGGCATCACGTCCTCTACAAGCTTGATTTCGTTCCGTTTAGAAGAGATTTCCAAACACCTCACCACAGGTCGCGGCCAGTCCTATTGGTTCATGTTCGAGCCTTTGATGATGTCGAAGTCGATCTTCGACGCGATGCCAAAGAACCACCAAGATATCATCATGAGCGTTGGTGCTGACTTGGAAGACTTCGGCCGCAAAGCCGCTATGGCCGATGACGTGAAGGTCGCTGAAGTCTACGCCAAGGCGGGCGCAAAGGTTTATGACCTTGATGCAGCCACCGTTGGCCTTTGGCGTGATCTGGCGCGCGAAGCGACGTGGAAAGATTACGCAGGACGTAGTGCCACTGCAGCTAAACTCTTGAAAATGGCTGAGGAAGCTTAATCATGAGCCACGGTCTCGACTTAGGGCCGGTGGCGCTATTGCCATCGGCGCGCCATCCTATTCTCAAAGCTGCCGAGACCGTGCTCTTTGTCTGCAACCGTATCATCGTTGCCTTTGCTGCGCTGGCACTGGTCGCAGCAAGCGCCATCCTGAGCTACAGCGTCATCACGCGCGCTCTGTTTCGCTCGCCAACCTATTGGCAAGACGAGGCCGCCGTTTTTCTGCTGGTGGGCGCAACCTTTATGACCTCTGCCTTTGTCCAGCACCAACGCGGCCATGTGGCCATTGAAGCTGTGACGTCGCTCTTGTCAGCACGCGTCAACCGGCTCCGCTTGCTGCTGGTGGATGTGATCTCGCTTGTCTTTTGTGCTTTTTTCGCTTGGAAATCATGGACTTTGTTCCATGAGGCGCTGGTTGATGGGCAAGTGTCCTCCTCCACTTGGGCGCCGCCCTTGTGGATTCCCTATTCGCTCATGTCGGCTGGCATGACGCTTTTATGTCTGCAAATCCTCATGCAAATTTTACTTAGCCTTGAGGGGAAGCGCTCATGAGCATCCTCTCACTCGGCCTCATGTATGGCGGCGCAACTCTGTTTGCGATGTTCATCGGCATGCCCATCGCTTTTGCGCTTGGTGCCGTAGCCGTTGTTTTCATGGCGATTTTTATGCCTGCCGCATCGCTCGATACGGTCACGCAAAATGTCTATGAGGAAATGGCCTCAATCACTTTGCTCTCCATCCCGCTGTTCATCCTGAAGGGCGCAGCCATTGGTAAATCACGCGCGGGTCAGGATTTATATTCTGCCCTCCACGCCTGGTTGCATCGCCTGCCCGGCGGGCTTGGCATCGCCAATGTGTTTGCCTGCGCTTTGTTTGCCGCCATGGCTGGCTCATCACCTGCAACCTGCTCAGCGATTGGTTCGGCCGGTATTCCTGAAATGCGCAAGCGTGGATATTCGGGCGGCTTTGCGGCTGGCATTATCGCAGCGGGTGGCACATTGGGCATTCTCCTGCCCCCATCCATCACCATGATCCTCTATGCGGTTGCAGCCGAGCGGTCTTTGGGCCGCCTGTTTCTGGCTGGCATTATTCCGGGCACCCTGCTCGTTGTGCTGTTTGCAACCTATGCGGTCTATCGCTTCCGGCGCGAATACAGCGCCGCTCTGGCCGCCTATGAGGGCAAGGGCACCTATTCAGAAATCCTGCATAAGGACGAGTTCACGCTAGCCCAGAAGTTCAGCGCGCTGCCCCGCGTCTTGCCCTTTATCATCCTGCTCACCGGCGTCATGGTGGCGCTTTATGGTGGCCTCTCCACACCATCCGAAACCGCAGGACTTGGTGCCATTATGGCACTGGGTCTGGTGGGGGTGATCTATTCGGTTTGGCGTCCGGCCGACCTGTTCCCCATCCTGTCCTCGACCTTGCGCGAGTCGACCATGCTGATGATGATTATCGGCATGTCGCTGCTTTATTCCTACGT
>CAIUDK010000065.1 GCA_903897875.1 uncultured Hyphomicrobiales bacterium | reverse complement strand
CGCGTCTTCAAATGCGACCGAATACGGAAGAGATCTTGCGAAACATCCGGCATCTGCGGCAAGACTGGGCCGAAATTAAACGGACCACAATTGGCCACACAGGCTTTGATGCGAGGCTCTAGCGCCGCCGACAAAGGTGCATACAATGCGCCAAGACTCTGACCCACGACGCCGATGCGCGAGGCATCCACATCGCTGCGTGTGGCCAGCGCATCAATCACCGCCCCAATCACTCCACCCCATTCACGCGTGATGGGTAGAGCGGAGGCGCTTTCGCCCTGCCCTGGCCCATCAAGTGTCAATGTGGCCATGCCACGCGTCACGAATGAATCGCTCCAGCTATGAAGCTCTTCTTTGGCTGCATCGAGGCCGGGAAGAATAATCGCCACAGGTGGATTTTTGACACCCGCAGGCACGCGCAAATAAGCGTAGAGCTTATGTTCACCGTAAGGGATTACAATTTTCTGCATTCGTGGCTCAATGCCATCAGCTGCATGCGCATAGCAGCGAAGCATATTTTCATGCGCTACTTTATATTCGTCTGGCTTTGCGCCGAACAAATGTTTTGCATAGTGATAATAGATTGAGGCGCGCAGATACGCCTCTGCTGCAGTGATTTTTCGGCCCTTTGACTGTGCTTCAATCGCCGCATCTTCATGGCGCTTAGCCTCATCAGACCAAATGCTGCACCAGTCGTCCCAAACATCAATGCGCGCAATCAAGCGCTTCATGTCATTGGGATCAACACCTGTCGCGACGTAGCGAGGGATGAAGTGGTTAAAAATCAAATCAACTTGTGGATCGCTCGCCATATCACACCACCTCATTAAAGGCCTGCCACCTTTGTGGTGGCAGGCATATCATGTTCAGAATTGCGACTTACTTTTTAGGCAAGAACTCTTCTGTGTAATATTTGGTGAGATCAGGCTTGGTTGGGAACGTGCCCATGTCGACCATCGACTGCGCGATGACATCAACGGCCTTGGCGTCAAACTTTCCTGTCATGTTGTAGTGCGGCATCAAGAGATCATACAGCTTGCCTGAAAGGTTCGCTGAAATGTTCAAAGTGTCCGAACCGATTTTGACGGACTCAGCCTTGTGGGTGGCCATGTAAGCCAAACCATCAGTCCAGCAGCTCATGAACTTCTTTACAGTGTCAGGCTGCTTTTCCAAGATTACCTTTGTTGCGAAGGCCATATGAATATGGAAATTGGGAACGATATTACCAAAGCGGACAAGCGTTGTGCCGCTGCCCTCTTCTTCCAACAAGCCAGCGGTGCCAGCCTCAACAACCATGCCGTCAATCTGCTTAGTTTTTAGTGCAGCAGTTTGCGCGCTAAAGCTGCCAAGAGGCACCATCGTCATGCCCTCATTGCCCCAGCCTTGCTTGAGCGACAACATGCGTGCGGCCCATTCAGTCAACGATCCGCGCGTTGACATGCTCACGCGCTTTGATTTGAGATCATCGATCGACTTGATTGGACCATCCTTGAGAACAACAAGTGCGAGATCTTCTGGCGCATCAGCAAAAGCTGCAATCGCCATCTCAGGCGCGCCCTTTGCCAGGAAGCCCAATTCTGGACCAGCGCCAAGACCAATATCAACGCTATTGGCTGAAATAGCCTGATGAAGCTGCGCGCTGCCGCTGAATACAATCTTCTCAATATCGAGATCGTATTTTTTGCAAACGCCAGACTTCATCGCGACATCTAGTGGCACAAACGAATAAGCGGGTTGGGAGATACCAACACGAATGGGCGTGCCAGCCATTGCGGGATTGGTCGCGGCGGTCATTGTCGTGACAGCAGCAATTGCAACGACGTTCTGAAGTGTCTTGATTGAATTGAATGTCATGTATCTCTCCCTTAAGTTCTGATTTTATTTGGCCTATGAGAAACTTGCGATCGCGTTGTTGTAATAGGTCTCATCAATGTAGCGATCCGATGAGATTTTTTGTCCCGGTGGCTTGCCGTTAAACGCGGCACGCAACTCCAACACCTTGTCCATTCCCGACATAACAATTTTCGCATCCGGCGTGAAGCCAAGCACCGGATCAGACATTTGTGCAAAACAATCAGCCGCCATCTGAGGCGTGAGCTGCATTTTTTCTTGCAGCAAAAGAATGGCCTTGTCTTTGTTGGCGGGCGTCAAAACCCAACGCAGACCCTCGATATAGGCGGCCAAATAACGCGATAATGCAGACGCATTGTCCTTGGCCCAAGCGCGTCGCACAAACCCACCGGTTGATTGGT
>CAIUDK010000064.1 GCA_903897875.1 uncultured Hyphomicrobiales bacterium | reverse complement strand
TGAAGCAAGATGCTTTGGCGCTGCAAGATGCCGGCGCGGCCCTTGTCGTGTTGGAAATGGTGCCAGCCCCCTTGGCATCGCAGATCACCAAAACCCTCACGCGGACAGCCACAATCGGCATTGGCGCAGGCGCGGACTGCGCGGGTCAAGTGCTTGTGCTGCACGATATGCTTGGCATCTATCCGGGCAAACGTCCGCGTTTTGTGAAGGATTTTGCAACTGGCGCGCCTAGCATTGAAGCTGCCATTCGCGCCTATGTTGCAGCTGTCAAAGACGGCTCATTTCCTAGCGCCGAACACTCCTACTAATTACAAAGCTAAGCCATGAAGGATGCGCGCCCATGAGCGTGCACCTTTGTGAAATGATGTGACCTCGTATTTTTCATTGGGCGAGTGGATACGATCATCATCCAGACCAAAACCAATCATCAACGTGTCCATATCCAGATCACGTTTGAATGTGCCCACAATCGGAATGGATCCACCACATCCTGCCAGCACAGCTTCACGCTGCCATTCTTGCGCCAAAGCTCGGCGCGCCCGCGTGAGAGATTCTGAAGCAATCGGCAGCTGAATAGCAGATGACGCGCCGTGAGAGATAAATTCCACTTCGCAATCGGCTGGCAAATGCGCTTTGACAAACTGTTTAAAGCTCGCCTGAATTTTGATCGGGTCTTGATGTCCTACAAGACGGAACGAAAATTTTGCACTCGCTTGCGCTGGCAATACGGTCTTGGACCCTTTGCCAATATAGCCGCCCACAATGCCATTCACATCACAAGTCGGGCGCGACCAGATCATCTCTAAAACGCTGCGATTGTCTTCGCCCGCTGGCACAGACAGGCCAAGTTCTCCCAGAAACTTCTCATCAGAGAATGGCAAGGCGCGCCATTGCTGTGCGATTTCTTCTGGCAATTCTTCAACGCCTTCATAAAATCCCGGCAATGTGACGCGGCCCGTATCATCGTGCAAATCACCAATGATCTTGCCAAGCACACGAATGGGATTGATGGCTGGGCCACCAAACATGCCCGAATGAAGATCACGCGATGCACCGCGAATAACAACCTCTTCAAGCAACAAGCCGCGCAACATTGTGGTGATGGCAGGCGTGTCTTTGTCCCACATGCCCGTATCGCAAACGAGCATCAGGTCTGCGCTCAACTCTTCTTTGTTCGCACTCAAAAACGCGGGCAAAGAGGGTGAGCCGGTTTCTTCTTCACCTTCGAATAGAATGGTGACATCGCACGGCAAACCACCCTGTTCGAAAAACGCACGACACGCCTCAACAAATGTCATCAGCTGACCTTTGTCGTCAGCAGCGCCGCGCGCAACAATGCGCTGGCCAGTTTCTGTTGTCTCAATCTGCGCGGTGAAGGGATCGCTCGTCCAAAGCTCAAGCGGATCGGCTGGCTGCACGTCATAATGACCATAGAACAAAACATGCGGCACATCGCGCTGATTAGATTTGGCATGTGCCACCACCATGGGATGACCCGCCGTTGGCCGAACCTGTGCAGAAAAGCCAATGGTTTTGAGTTCATCCGCCAGCCAATTGGCGGCCTTGACGCATTCACCTGCAAAGGCTGGATCAGTTGAAACGGATCGGATCGCCAGAAGATCAAACAAGCGATTGATCGCTGCACTGTGGTTTGTGTCGATTGTCACAAGAACATCATCTAATGACGACATAGAATCAGCTTCCTTTATTGTTCCGGTCTCGTTTAACCAACATTATAGGATACCGCCTTTGCTGATGTCACTGAGCTATGCATGCGCAAAAATCGGCTTGCTTTTCCGATCTTGGTTGGCAAGTGTGTTTGCATTGCTCACCGAAAGGGATTCTGATGGACGCCTTCATTGCAGACGTGGCCGAAAAGGCTGGTATTAACCCCGATGTGGCGCGCGTCGCCATTGGGGAAATTCTCTTGTTTTTGGAAAAAGAGGCGCCAGCGTCTCATTTCACATCATTGATAGAAAACATGCCCGGTGCCAGCCAATTGGTGACCGAGGCACAGGCCGACAAGACTGAGCCAACGGGTGGCTTTGGCAGCCTCTTGAGCATGGTTGGCGGCGGTGGCGGCATTATGGGCCTGGCTGGAAAGCTATCGGCTCTTGGCCTTGGCATGGGCGAGATGGAAAGCGTCGGCAAAGCCGTGTTCGATCATGTTCGCGCAACTGCTGGCGAGGATGTTGTGGGCCAAATCGTCGCCCACATCCCAGGTCTTAGCCGGTTCGTCTAAGTCTTTCCCGTTTACTTAGGTCTTGTACTTAGGTCTTGGCCATTCGTCGAAGTGTCGTCTACGACCTTCGACGTGTGGCACAAGAGCATCTTGTATGCCAAAACGTAACCGTTGCGGGTGCTAGAGCGCCCTTGCGGACGTAATGGGTTGCACGATGTCAAAGAGCTTTAGCGCTGAATGGAACGCCTCAAACCTTTTCCCCAAGGCCGATGAGGCCCTTTGGCGTCAGAAGGCTGAAGCGGTCCTCAAAGGCGCATCTTTTGAGAAGCTCGTGTCCACGACCTATGACGGTCTGCGCATTGAGCCCATCTACGAACAATTATTGGAAGAGCGCCCCCGCGCGCTCAAGCATGCGCCCGGCCCATGGACCGTTATGGCGCGCGTTGACCACACCGACGCGACGCAAGCCAATGCTTTGGCCCTTGAAGACCTTGTGGGCGGCGCAAGCGGCCTGCATCTGGTTTTTGAGACCTCAGCCTCATCTTTTGGCTTTGGCCTACCAGCAACCCCTAGCGCGCTGACCACAGCGCTGGATGGCGTATTCATTGATCTCATCAAAATCGTTGTAGAGCCCGGCCCTGCCGGTGTGCGCGTGGCCCAGTCACTCGCTACTCTTGTGGCTCAGCGCGATCTAAAGCCCGCTGACATGGACATCAGTTTTGGCCTTGATCCGTTTGGGTTGGCCGCACTGAATGGGAAGGCAGCCAGCGCCGACGATCTGGATGCTGTTGCCACCTGCGTCAGGGACTTAAAGTTTCTTGGGTTCAAAGGCCCGTTTGTTGTCGCGGATGGTCGGCTTGTTCACGCAGCTGGCGGCACCGAGGCGCAAGAGCTCGCGCTTACGCTCGCCAGTGCGCTTGCTATGTTGCGCCTGCTTGAAAGCAAAGGCATGGACATCAACCATGCGCGCCGAGAAATTGAATTCCGTTTGGCGGCCGATGCAGATGAGTTTCTAACGCTTGCAAAATTCCGCGCGCTGCGTCGCTTGTGGACTGCGGTTGAACATGGCTGCGGCCTTGTTGCTGAGCCCTTGCGTCTTCATGGCGAAACAGCTTGGCGCATGATGACCAAGCGCGATCCGTGGGTGAATATGCTGCGCGGAACGGTCGCAACATTCTCTGCAGGACTTGGTGGCGCCGATAGCGTCACTGTGTTGCCTTTCACACAGCCGCTTGGCTTACCAGATGCTTTCGCGCGGCGCATTGCGCGTAATACGCAATCTGTGCTGCTGGATGAATCCAATCTCGCCAAGGTCGAAGATCCAGCCGCTGGTGCTGGCGGATTTGAAACATTGACCGATGCGCTTTGCCAAAAGGCATGGGAGATTTTTCAGGGCATTGAGGCTGAAGGCGGCTATGCGGCGGCCATCACCTCGGGCCACATACAGGCAGAGATTGGCAAGGCCAAAGCTGCGCGTGCCCGCAACATTGCGCGGCGCAAAGACACGCTGACCGGCACAAGCGATTATCCCAATATTCACGAAGCGCCTGTTGATGTATTGGCACCGCGCCCCGCACAATCAGCGTCTGCGCCCAATGCGCTGAGCCCGCATCGCGATGCAGAAAGCTTTGAAGCTTTGCGCGATTTGGCCGATGCCTATCGCGCCCGCACAGGCCATGCGCCAAGCGTGTTTCTGGCCAATCTTGGTCCCATCTCGGCCTTCACAGCACGTACCACATTCGCCAAAAACTTCTTTGAAGCTGGCGGCATTGAAGCCTTGGGCAATGACGGCTTTGCATCCATTGCAGAGATGATTGAGGCGTATAAATCGTCTGGTGCAGCCTTGGTTTGCTTGTGCTCGTCCGATTCATTCTACGCAGAGAACGCCGTCCATTCGGCAGAGGCACTGGACGCAGCCGGCGCGCGCCATATCTATCTAGCTGGTCGGCCAGGTGAGCTGGAATCCGCGTTGAAGACTGTTGGCGTTGCAGACTTTATCTTTGCAGGATGTGACGTTCTCGACGTTCTAACAAAGGCCCATGCTCGCCTCCCCTAGTAGGAGTGCGTTATGCGTTTTGTGTTGAGCACCATTGTTGGCGCAAGCTTGGTATCGCTTGCCATCTCTAGCCCCTCTCTCGCACGAGCCCCTGCCAAAGGGCTCAGTTTTGACGGCCGTTGGTCGGTGGAAATTATCACCGAGCAAGGCGACTGCGACCGCGCCTATCGCTGGGCGGTGGGCATTGAGAATGGACGGGTGGTTCAGGTTGGCGATGCCGGCACCTCTGCCAATGGCGCCATCGACAAGAGCGGTCATCTCGCCGTCAGCTTCTCACGCGGCAATGACGTGTTGACCGCGCGCGGCGCGCTCTCAGACCAGATCGGCACCGGCACATGGCTGGCCCCTAGCCGCCAATGCGCTGGCCGCTGGCGGGCCGAGCGTCGCCAAGTTGAAGTGGAGCGTTTCAGCCCATAGTGATCTTGGCACCAGAGAAGATCTTGGCCCCAGAGAAGACCTTGGTCCCAAGTAGGTCCTTGGTCCAATGAAGTATGGAAGCGGGACCTCGACAGGCTTATAATCAGGCCCGTCCACAGTGGACGGGTAACCAGCCAGGATTGATCGATGTCCCGCATTCCGAACTTCGCACACGTCGCCTATGAGCCGACGCCCATGCACAGAGCGGCGGCACGAGCTGAGGATTGGCAGACGCCCGAGGACATTCCAGTCAAGCTAATCTATGAGCCAAGCGATGTTGCGGGCCTCGATTTTACACAAAGCTGGCCAGGCCTGCCGCCCTATGTGCGCGGCCCCTACCCCACAATGTACGTCAACCAGCCTTGGACTGTGCGCCAATATGCAGGCTTCTCGACGGCTGAAGATTCCAACGCGTTCTATCGTCGCAATCTAGCGGCCGGACAAAAGGGCCTCTCGGTTGCCTTCGATCTAGCAACCCATCGCGGCTATGATTCCGATCATCCACGTGTGGCCGGTGATGTAGGCATGGCGGGTGTGGCTATCGATTCCATCTACGATATGCGCACGCTGTTTTCGGGCATCCCGCTTGATCAAATGTCCGTGTCGATGACGATGAATGGCGCGGTGCTGCCCATTCTTGCGCTGTTCATTGTGGCGGCTGAAGAGCAAGGTGTGCCTGCCGAAAAGCTGTCAGGCACAATTCAGAATGACGTGCTCAAAGAATTCATGGTGCGCAACACCTATATCTATCCGCCACTGCCATCCATGCGCATCATCTCGGATATTTTTGCCTATACATCGACGCATATGCCGAAGTTCAATTCGATTTCGATTTCCGGCTATCACATGCAAGAAGCCGGCGCGACGCAGGATTTGGAGCTCGCCTATACGCTCGCTGATGGCGTTGAATATATTCGCGCTGGCATTGCCGCTGGCCTAACTGTCGATCAATTTGCGCCGCGTCTGTCGTTCTTCTGGGCGATTGGCATGAACTTCTTTATGGAAGTCGCCAAACTGCGCGCAGCGCGTTTGATTTGGGCCAAGCTCGTCAAAGGCTTTGATCCGAAGTCTGACAAATCCTTGCCCCTGCGCACACATTGCCAAACATCGGGCTGGTCGCTGACCGCACAAGATGTGTTTAACAATGTCATCCGCACACAGATTGAAGCCATGGCCGCAACACAGGGCCATACGCAATCCTTGCACACCAATGCGCTTGATGAAGCGCTTGCATTGCCGACCGATTTCTCGGCCCGCATTGCGCGCAATACGCAGCTCTTCCTGCAGCAAGAAAGCGGCACGACGCGCATCATCGATCCATGGGGCGGCTCATATTATGTAGAGCGTCTCACCGCCGAATTGGCTGATAAAGCGTGGGCGCATATTGAAGAAGTGGAGAAGCTCGGCGGCATGGCCAAGGCCATTGAAGCTGGCATTCCAAAACTGCGCATTGAAGAAGCCGCGGCGCGGACACAGGCACGCATTGATACGGGCACGCAGGCTGTTATCGGCGTCAATAAATATCGCGTGACGGACGAAAAGCCGATTGATGTGTTGAAAGTTGAGAACGCATCCGTGCGCGCTCAGCAGCTCGAAAAGCTTGTGCAATTGCGCAAAGAGCGTGATCCCAAAGCTGTTGAGCGTGCGCTTGCTGCACTGACCGAAGGCGCAAGGGGCAATGGCAATTTGTTGGCACTCGCTATCGAGGCAGCACGCGCCAAAGCAACGGTTGGTGAAATTAGCCTTGCGTTGGAGAATGTATTTGGTCGCCATCGCGCCGAAATCCATTCCATCACGGGCGTCTATAAGCGTGAAGCGGGTGAGCATTCACCCATCGTTGAGCGCATCCAAGGCATGACGCAGGCGTTCGCAGAAAACGACGGCCGGCGTCCACGCATACTGGTCGCCAAAGTTGGCCAAGACGGACATGATCGTGGCCAAAAGGTTATCGCGTCTGCTTTCGCTGATCTGGGCTTTGATGTCGACATCGGGCCGCTGTTTGCGACACCTGAAGAAGCCGCCAAACAAGCCATCGACAACGATGTGCATGTCGTGGGCATTTCATCCTTGGCGGCGGGCCATCTGACTTTGGTGCCAGAACTCAAACACGCCCTCGAAGCTCTTGGTCGCAAAGACATTATGATTGCCGTGGGTGGCGTGATCCCACCTCAGGATTTCGACGCCGTACATGACGCTGGCGCCAGCGTCATCTTCCCACCGGGCACAGTGGTGGGCGAGGCCGCAGAAAAGCTGTTGGATGAGTTGAATAAACGGCTGGGATATATGCAAAGAGAAGTTGTTGGGTGAGGGAGACTTTTGTTGAAAGCTCTTCGCTAATTAAAGCACTTGCCTAATCAAATCTGCCTGATCACTGCGCCCCATCCGCCAAAGGCGGCAGCGGTTGGGATGTGACTGCCGCATCAAGCGGTGGCAGTTCTGGCCGCAGCATAGGTGGTGCTGGTGGTGGCACGCTCATGCGGCCACCGTCGGCGTTGATGACAGCGACGGAGCTTGCATCGTCTTTGCGTGGCTCTGCCAGATGAGCACCAATGGTGCGGATAACGTCTGGCGCATCGGCGTATACGCCATGCCCTACAAAGCCACCTGAGAATGAGCTCACATCATAGACTTTGACACCCAAGCGATCGAGTTCAGAACGGTCGCGTGCATTTGTTGGATCAAGCGCGCCCACGCGTTGACGATCGCCGGCCAACCGGCTCGACATCGACAAAGCACGATCCGCGCGTGACACAAAGATCGACACATGCGCGCGCCCATCAAGCCGCGAGATTTGTTGTTTGAAAACGGTCAGATCAATGTCGGGGGCTGCCAACATCACATCGCCCAAACGTCCGTTCAGATCGGGCGCGCCGCCAATAGCGTTTTCACGCAGAGCTTCCATCGCGAGCCAAGTGCCCATGGAATGGGCCAAAATATGAATGCGGCCAATGCCCGGCGTGTCAGCCAGATCCTTCATGACTTTAGCCACAGCATCGCGTGACGCGGTGGCGCTGTCCTTGTCGGACACATAGGAAAATAAATTCGACTTCGATGGCCAAGTGAACAACACTGGCACACCACCAAAGCGGCCATCAGCGACAATCTGCGACAAGCGAAACCGTGCTTCATCAGCGCTTGTATTGAAGCCATGCACATAGAGAAGAATGTCACGATTCGAGCCAACGCGCCCTGACAGATGCGTGGCGATTTCATTGCGGAAGCGATCACCGCTCATCGGGCTGCCGCCAACAATCACGAAATGCTTTTTAACGTTTGGTTTGCCGAATGTCGGGCTCTCGATATTGCCGGGCGTATGACCGGGCGGCACGCTGATCATCGACATCGAATAGCGCAAGCCGCCTTCGGGTGAGTCAGTGCTATCGTCTTTGCGGGTGGAGGCGACGAACATGGTCACGTTGAGCGCGTTGCCGGGAGATTGGGCGTTGAACATGTCGCCCGCATTGGCGGTAAGGTCCCCGATGCTGCCTGCTCCGCAGCCCGACAACAAAAGCGACACAGATAGGCTAACGCCCAAAAGGGCGAGCCGGTGCGCGCTTGAGCGTGCTGCAGGGATCAAACCCGAATCCATCGATCTACTTTCCAACCAAATGCCGATACTCAACGTAGCGGCCTTCCCATACGCTCTGCATCAAGCCCATGAGGTCTTGAGAGAAGATTAACGGACCATCGAATCTGTTCTGAAATCCGCATTTTGTGCGGACAAACTTAGCCTTACTTAGGCACCAATCATGTCCACATTGGGACAAGGCACAGCTAACCATTCATAGCATAGCTATAGGGCTGGCCGCTCAGTGGCTAATGGAGATCACACTGCGGGGTGGAACCGCCGCGCCCAGATTGACGCAATCACGCCGCCCCGTGGCAAAGCATCTTTGGGTGCGCTCACTGTCATCAATGGCTTTGAACGTCCAGACAATGGCAATAGCAATCACGAGCAAGGCTGCTACTGCGATCAGATTGACCAGATTACGGTGTTCGTAATCAGTCTCATCTCTCGTTGAAGCCATAAGGCTTGCAGCCATTCCCGATTCATTGCGATGATCGTTGCCGATATGAACCATAGCAAATCCACTCGCCCAACTGCGACTTTGATAGTTTGCGCCTGTGTCGGCTGTAGATCAAGCAGTTAGGGCCGCACAATTTGCGCGGCCCTAAAAAAGAGGTCTTTCCTCGGGATCATGCCCAAAGCTTAAGCTGCGTGGGCAGCCTTGGTCCGCGCCTGAATGTCGCGCAAGACCTCAAGCTCAAGCTTGGTTGGTGGAGGTGTTTCGATCACATTGGCGGCATAGGCAGGTGCCCAAGCGCAATTTTCCGCGATCTGCTCACGCGTCACGCCCGGATGGATCGACACAATCGTCATCTCCTTGGTCTGTGCATCAGGCTCAAACACACACAGATCAGTGATGAGGCGTGTTGGCCCCTTGCTCTTGACGCCCAACGCGCGACGCTCAGCGCCGGTCACGCCATGGCCCATGGACGTGATGAACGGCAGCTTCTCAACAAAGGCGCGCTTGCCCATTGCCATTGTGATGAAGATTTCGCCGCAATTGGTTGCGATTTCAGGCGCACCGCCACCACCGGGCAAACGCACCTTAGGATGATGGTAATCGCCAACAACAGTCGTGTTCAAATTGGCAAAGCGATCAATCTGCGCGCCGCCCAAAAAGCCAACGGTGATGCGACCACCCTGCAGCCAATAACGAAACATTTCTGGCACTGACACTGTGGTGAGTGCCGTGTCGCACAATTCGCCATCGCCAATCGACAAGGGCAATACATTGGGACGTGTGCCAATTGTGCCAGATTCATAGATCAAGGTGATGAGTGGGGCGTGCGTGAGGCGCGCAAGATTACACGCCGCTGATGGCGCGCCGATACCCACAAAGCACACGTCCTCATTGCGCAATGCGCGTGCTGCCGTGATCGTCATCATTTCATTTGGTGTAAATGTCTGTGTCATCAGGCGAGCCCCAACTTCTTGGCATGTTCGGCAAAGATGGTCGTATCTTTTTCGAGCACGTTCTCTTTCATCCAAGCCAAGAACGTATCGCGCTCACGCGAAATCTTGTCCCATGCAATATAGAAACTGTTGTCGCGCTTGTAATAGCCTTGCGCGTAGGACGGATGCGAACCGCCCGGCACAACAACAATGGCGCCAATCGTCCAGCTTGGAAGAATGATCGCATTTGGTGAACGTGGACCGAATGTTTCGACAACTTCTTCCACAGTCACGATCGTGCGCTTGGAGGCTAGAACAGCTTCCTTCTGGCAACCAACAATGCCTTCTAACAGCACGTTGCCTTCACGATCTGCACGCAGTGCGTGAATGATGCCGACATCTGGGCGCAGAGCTGGCACAGTTGCCAACACTTCGCCTGTATAGGGGCAAGTGACGCTTTTGATCTTTGGATTGACCTTTGGCAGATCAACGCCGATGTAGCCGCGCAGCACTGCGAACGGCAGGTTGGCTGCACCTGCCTCATAAGCATTGGCCATAGCGGCATGCGAATGTTCTTCAATTTCAAGTTTGTTCGGCCAGCCATTTTCCACAGCATCGCGCAAACGATGTGTCGAACCAACGCCGGGATTACCGCCCCAAGAAAAGACGATCTTTTCTGCGCAGCCCATGCCGATCATTTGATCGTAAATCAGATCTGGCGTCATGCGGATCAACGTCAGGCGCTTCTTTGCCTGGCGGATCACTTCATGGCCCGCAGCAAACGGGATCAGATGGGTAAAGCCTTCCATCGCCACGCTGTCACCATCGTGAACATGTTCTTCGATAGCCGCAGCCATCTCCATAAATTTTGCCACTTATTCCCCCTTGATAGGGCTCGCGCCCTATGCGGCCAGCACGTCCAAAATGCGCAGCAAGCCGTCCATAAATGAAATTCCGCCTAAGCTGTTCGAACAACGAACACTTATTTGGATATCCCACATCATAAAGTTTGTCTCTTTTGCTCGTCAAGCAAAGCTCACGGCGGGCCGACAATTGGTCCTAGAGAATGGGAAGGGGACCAAAGCCCCCTTCCCTTAGGGGCTTAGCGGCCCCAGACTTCTTCAGAGATCTTGACGATAAGCTCAAGCTTAGCCCACTGTTCGTTCTCGGCCAACACATTGCCTTCCTCTGTCGAGGCGAAGCCGCATTGTGGGCTGAGGCAAAGCTGATCGATCGGCGCAAACTTAGCGGCCTCATCAATGCGACGCAGAATGTCGTCGCGCTTTTCAAGCGTGCCTGTCTTGGATGTCACGAGACCCAACACAACGCTCTTGCCCTTTGGCAAGAAACGCAGAGGCTCAAAACCACCGGAGCGATCATTGTCCCACTCAAGGAAGTAGGCATCAACATTGACCTTGTTGAACATCAAATCAGCAATCGGCTCATAGCCGCCTGATGAAATGAAGGTCGAACGGAAGTTGCCGCGGCAAACATGCATCGACACGGTCAGATCAGCAGCCTTGTTGGCAAGTGCGGCATTGATCATGCCTGCATAGATCAGACCCTGCTTTTCTGGATCATCGCCACGCGCTTCCAGCATTTTGCGCTGATCGGCATCGCACAGATAAGCGAAGCTGCAATCATCGAGCTGCAAATAGCGGCAACCAGCAGCATAGAAGCCATCAACGGCCTGCTTATAGGCATTGCCCAGATCGCTGTAGAATTCATCCATGGTTGGATAAACGCCCATGTTGATCATCTTACGGCCGCCGCGATAGTGCAGCATGCTTGGGCTAGGGATCGCCTGCTTGGCGGTCTGGTTGGTATTAGCAGCCAAGAACTTGAAATGCTCAATATGCGGATGAGCCTTTGAACCCAGCTTGCCAACAACGCGCGGAGCCTGCGCCTTTGTCTGCACGCCCGTGAACTGAATGCCCTGATCGACGTCGATCAATTCCACGCCATCGAGTGCGCCCAAGAAGTCCATGTGCCACCAAGCGCGACGGAACTCACCATCGGTGATGGCCTGAAGGCCCACATCCTGCTGGCGCGTGATGATCTTCTTGATCTCAACGTCTTCGATGTCCTTCAATTTCTCAGCTGACAATGTGCCAGCATAGAAGGCTGTGCGGGCGTCTTTCAGAACTGCCGTGCGAAGGATTGAACCAACATGGTCAGCGCGGAAAGGAGGCTTTGTTCTTTTCATTTTTAACTCCAATTATAATTCAAGACGCAGCTGAGGCTGGCGCCCGCTCGGCAACACCGAGCAATGACGAAAGGACGGCCTGATCATTTGCAAGGGCCGCACTTGTGCTCTGGTGAGCAATCATACCTCGCTCTAAGATAATTGCATTATCTGTGAGTGGCAGGATCTTTTTGGCGCTCTGCTCGACGAGAATGGCAGCAAGGCCCTCGTCTCGGATGATTCGACGCAGAGCTGCCAGTAATTCATCAACAATGATGGGCGCAAGGCCCTCTAGGGGCTCATCCAGCAAGAGCACCCGTGGATTGAGCGCCAACGCACGCGCAATAGCCAGCATCTGCTGCTCGCCGCCTGAGAGCTGATTGCCCATATTGCGACGCCGCTCTTGCAGACGTGGGAACATGCCAAACACACGCTCCACATCCCAAGGGCCCGGACGCTG
>CAIUDK010000063.1 GCA_903897875.1 uncultured Hyphomicrobiales bacterium | reverse complement strand
TGCTCGTTATCGCGACAGCCATGGATTGGATACAAAGACTGTTTGGGACAATTACACCTTGTGGCAATTCTCAAGTGACTCAAACTGCAATCGCCACGTAAAGTGCTATTACCGCGTGCCGGGCACGACAAAGGTTACGGATCTAAATGTTTTTCGTGGTGACGAACGCGCCTTGCGTCGCCTGTTTCAATAGAGAAAACCGTAGCCTTCAAATTGAGCGGATTGCCTAAAGTTTGGCGTGAATGCACAATTTCTCAATGCCCAGATTTTTGGCAACCTGTCCCATGATGCATGAATGGTCATAGCAACCATTCATGGAGATACTTGTGGCAGTTGATGTCGTAAAAGTTGAAATCAAAAGCGTCATGGACGCCTCTGGCCTTGAGGAGTTCATCCTAGCCGGCCGCTTTAAGGCGGATGATGTCATTGCAGTTATCGGCAAAACCGAAGGCAATGGCGGCGTCAACGATTTTACACGTATCCTCTCCGACCAAGCCTTTCGCGGCGTGTTGGCGTGCCATGGCACGCGCGACACGGCCAACATCAAGCAAATCCCTATGGTGTGGTCTGGTGGCTGCGATGGCGTCATTACGCCCCACGCCACAGTCTTTGCCCGCAATGATCGCACCGGCCCTGCCGACCAGCAGCGCCTTGTGATGGGCACGGCACTCTCACCCGTCATTCTGCCAGAAGACATTGGCCGCCCCGCTATGGTGGAAAAAGTCGCCGAGGGCGTGCGCCTTGCCATGATCGATGCCGGAATCACCGATCCGCGCGACGTGCATTATGTGCAGACCAAAACACCTTTGCTCACAATGGAAACCATTTCAGACGCCAAAAAGCGCGGCAAGACTGTGTTTTGTGACGTTCATGAATCCATGGGCGTCTCCAATGGCACCACAGGTTTAGGCATCGCCGTCGCCCTTGGCGAAGTGGCAATGCCAAAGGCAGAGGACATTTGCCACAACCTCGATCTCTATTCTTCTGTCGCCTCATGTTCATCTGGCGTTGAGTTGGATTGTGCGCAGATCGTTTTGTTTGGCAATCGCGCTGGCGCCGGTGGACGCTATCGCATCGGCCACAGTGTCATGAAAGACGCGCTTGATTTGGATGGCATTTATGACGCCATCCGCAATGCGGGGCTTGAGTTGCCAGAGCGCGCACGCGCCTCTGATCTCAACGGCAAGGTCGTCAATTGCTTCATGAAATGCGAGGCCGACCGCACCGGACTTTTGCGTGGCCGTCGCCAAATCATGCTCGATGATTCCGATGTTCATCACCATCGCCATTCGAAAGCGGCTGTGGGTGGCCTCGCGGCTGCTGCCATTGGTGATCCCGCCGTGTTCGTGTCCGTCGATGCCATGCATCAAGGTCCACAAGGGGGTGGCCCCGTGATCGCGATTGTCGATCTGGGCGAATGATTGGCCCGCGTCTTGCTCTCAGGAATTAGATCAAACAGGAGACTTTTATGCGTTCGATACATACACTCTTCAGCGTCGGCATGATCGCACTTGGAACACTCACCATTGCGGGCTCGGCCTTGGCACAAGAAAAGGTGCGCGTTGGCGCAAACCCAGTGAGCGCATCGCTGCCGCTCTATTACGGCATTGAAAAAGGCATCTTCAAAGCTGAAGGCTTGGATCTGGAAGTCACCACGATCATCGGGCCTCCGGCCAATCTTGCCGCTCTCATTGGCAATCAGATCGATGTCACAAGCAATCTGACCACAATTGATGCAGCCAATGGCAATATCAAAAAGCCGGGCGTTGCAAAGTTCATCGCGATCAACTCGCAAAACAAGACCTATAAGATGGAGCAATTCGTCATTCGCAAAGGTCTTGATGCCAAAAAGCTTTCCGACCTCAAGGGTCTCAAAATCGCCAGTGCGCCTGGACCGGGCAATGTCGTGATGGCAAAGGCTGTGTTGAAGGCTGCTGGTTTAAACGAGGGTGATTACACACTCTCGCAGCTCGATCTTCCACAGCACGTGAACGCCATTACGGCTGGCACATTTGACGCGGCCTATACGCTAGAGCCTGCTGCAACCATTCTGTCCAAGAGCGGCGCTGGGTCAACGTTGGAAGCTGGCCTGATTGCCACTTACGTGCTGGGCAATCCAGAGGCTAATGGCTGGGCGGCTGGCACTGCCATGTCGGGTGATTTCATTGCGGCCAATCCAACAGCGGCTAAGAAGTTTGCCATCGCATGGGATAAGTCGATCAAGGCCGTCATGGCCGACGTCGCTGATGCGCGCAAATCCATGGCTAAGAGCATTGCGATGACACCAGAAGTCGCAGACGCTGTGCCACTCGTGAAGTTCGTGATGGCTAGCGATTTGAAGCCTGCTGAAATTGCAGAATTCCAGAAGTTCATCGACTTCACTTCAGACAATGGCATTTTGTCTGAGAAGGTGGATGTCACCAAGATGCTTCAGAAATTCTAAGCACCCGAAAACGACGTGCATATTAAAACTGACGGGAATGAAAGCAAGATCATGAACGCTCCCCTGCCTGTCACAGATACCGCCGCACCCCAAAGGGTGCGGCAACTTCCCGGCCCTGCCGACAAGCCACCGGCCCATATAACGGTGCGTGGCCTGTATAAGAATTTCAACGGCTCGGTGATTTACGAGAATTTCGATCTCGATATTCCACGCGGCAAATTCGTCTCCGTATTTGGCCCCAATGGCTGTGGCAAATCGACACTCATCAATTTGATCTCTGGCCTCATTCCAATCGATGGCGGCGAGATTTTGTTTGACGGCAAAACCCTTGCTGAAACACGCATCGGTTACGTCTTCCAAAACTATCGTGAAGCGCTGTTTCCTTGGATGACAGCCTTCGCCAATATCGAATATGCGCTCAAATTGCGCCATGTCCCCAAACCGGAAGCGCAAGAGCGTGTGCGCAAATTGGTTGCCCATCTTGGCGTCCAAATTGATCTGACATTGTTCCCCTATCAAATGTCAGGCGGCCAACAGCAATTGGTCTCCATCATGCGCGCTTTGGTGGTTGAGCCTGAAGTGTTGTTTCTGGATGAGCCCTTCTCGGCGCTTGATTATGAAATGACTCTCTTCATGCGCGAGCAATTGCAGCGCATTTTTGAAGAGACAGGCACGACCATGGTGCTTGTGTCACATGATCTCGAAGAGGCGGTGTATTTGGCCGATTATGTTTTGCTCTTGTCGCGCCGCCCCGCGCGCATTGCAGAATATCAAATGGTGCCTGTGGCGCGGCCACGCAATGACGCAACTTTGGCAAGTCCCGACTTCGTAGAACTCAAACGCCATTGCCTTGAAATCTTCCAACGCGAGGTGCGCGGCTCATGACACGCCCATCGGATCGTTACCTCCCCTTCATCGGCGTCTTGGCCCTTGTGTTCTTCTGGTATCTTGGCTGGGCGATGCGCGTTGTCGATCCCGTCCTCTTGCCACCACCCCATGCAGCAGCGATTGCTTTGTGGAAGGGGTTAAACGGCGGCAAGCTTTATGCGGATTTTGGGTTCACCATCTGGCGCACCATCGCATCCATCTTGATCGCATGCGTGATCGCCATTCCGCTTGGCATTGTGCTGGGCGCCAGCGAGCGTCTGTATCGTTCGGTTGAGTTCATCATCGATTTCTTCCGCTCAACACCTGCCTCCGCCATGTTCCCGCTGTTCCTCGTCATCTTTGGCGTGGGAGATCGCACCAAGATTTATGTGGCAGCCTTTGGTGCTGGACTCGTGATCCTCTTCAACGTCGCTTATGGCGTCATGAATGCGCGCAAGACACGTATTCTGGCCGCTCAAATCATGGGGGCCTCACGTTGGCGCGTGATGATGGATGTTGTGTTGATGGAATCCATGCCGCAAACATTCGTGGGGCTCCGCAATGGCATTTCACTGGCCCTCGTGATTGTTGTCGTGGCTGAAATGTTCTTAGGGTCCGTCAACGGTATTGGCCATCGTGTCTTTGAAGCTCAGCAAATGTTCGACATGCCCGACATGTATGCGGCTATTTTCGCCGCGGGCGCTTTGGGTTATGGTTTGAACTTCCTCTTTCTTATCTTCGAGAAGAGCTTTGTTCACTGGTCCGGAAAATGAGCCCATCATCCTCTGATCTCACGCGCCTTTCGGCGTGTGAGATGTCGCAGTTGATTCAAACGCGCAAGATCAGCCCCACCGAAGTGCTTGATGCGCATCTGTCCAACATTGCACGCGTCAATCCGCAACTCAACGCCATCGTCACACTTGTGGAAGACCAAGCGCGTGACGCCGCCACCCGCGCAACCCAAGCGGTCATGAATGGTGATGCGCTTGGACCCCTGCACGGCCTGCCCGTCGTCATCAAAGACGTGACGCTCACCAAGGGAATTCGCACCACATTTGGCTCGCCCTATTACAAGGATTTTGTGCCTGATGAAGACGCTGCTGTTGTCACGCGTTTGCGTGATGCTGGCGCGATCATTCTTGGCAAAACCAACACGCCAGAATTTGCAGCGGGCGCCAACACCAACAACGAAGTGTTTGGCCCCACGCGCAATCCATGGAACGCGGCTTTGAGCCCAGCGGGATCGTCGGGTGGTTCTGCTGTGTCAGTTGCCACTTTCATGTCGCCACTGGCGCAAGGCACGGATTTTGGTTGCTCCATTCGTATTCCTGCAGCCTTTTGCGGCATTGTGGGTCTGCGCACCACGGCCGGTCTCATTCCCAATTATCCGATGCGTCTGCCTTGGGATCCGGGCCAAGTGCATGGCCCACTGACGCGCACGGCTGATGATGCCGCCCTCATGTTGGACGCCATGACCGGACTTGATCCGATGTGGCCGATTTCATGCGCAGCACCTTGGGCGAGTGCCCGAGATGAGATGGCCAAGCACAAAGACGCCAAGGATTTGCGCATTGCCTATGTGTCCGACATCTCTGGCTTTGGTGTGGACCCTGAGATTGATGCGATTTCGCAAAAGGCCGCGCTCAGTCTGCGCGAAGCGGGTGCCATCGTTGACCACATCACCTTCGATTGCTCGGATGGCTTTGACGTTTACAAAGTTCTGCGTGGCGAATGGATGGCTGGCCAACAGATGGAGCGGATTGATCTGCTCGACAAGTTTGGTCCCAATCTTGGTGGCAATGTGCGCGCTGGTTTGGCGCAGAGCGTTCACGACACGGCACTGGCTGAGAATGGCCGTGAGAAAGTTTGGGCGCGCTTTCGTGAGATGTTTAGCCGCTACGATTTTCTCATCACACCAGCTGCGCCCGTCTCGCCCTTCCCGGTCGAGCAGAACTTTCCCAATGAAGTCGCTGGTCGCAAGTTAGACAATTATATTGATTGGATCGCGCCAGCCTTCCTCATCACGCTGGTAGGTTTTCCCGCAGGCTCAGTGCCGGGCGGTCTTACCAAGAGCGGGCTGCCTGTCGGTCTGCAAATTGTCGGCCCACGCTTTTCCGATCCGCGTATTTTGGCTTTGTGCAAAACCATTCAAAGCCTTCACCCAATCGGCACGCCGCCGATCTGTTGAGCGCACAGCGCATAAAAAAAGCGGAGCATATAGCCCCGCTTTTTAATTCTCACCTAAGCCTCAGCTCAGATCATTCTTACTTGGCAGGAGCAGCTGGTGCAGCAGGTGCTGCCTTTGACTGATCTGCCTCAAGGCGCTTACGCTCTTCTTCAGCGCGCTTTTGCAATTCTTCCTGAAGCTGGCGCTGCTGATCTTCCAACACCTTTGGATCAATCGCTGCACCATCAAAGGCCTTGCCAAAGCCAGCGAGTGGCAGAGCAAAGTTCACTTCGTTGTTGACCTGATTTTTCACGCTGATGTTGAGCACTGTGCCCTTCTTCATCGCGTCAATCGTGGCTGACTTCACCTTGGCTTCAGCAAAGCAACCGTTCGGGAAGCAGATTTCAAAGCCGCCCTCTTGTGCATTGCCCTTATCAACCGAGAAGCGGAAGCCGGGGCGCAGCAAGAGCGCCACTGGCATCAACACGCGGAAGATTTTGGTGTCGTCACCCTTCACGTCGTAAATGGCGAGCGCCAAAACAGGCGGCTGATCTGGAGCTGCACCGAAATCGCGCGTCGTGTAGCAGATTTCTTTCTGCGTGGCGGGATCCTTGCCGCACACCTTGGTCCAGTCAGCCTGAGCAGGCGTGAGCTCAACGCGCGTGGCTGGAGGCGCTTGTGGCGCGCCGGCAGCAGGAGCTGCAGGTGCTGCAGGAGCCGCTGGCTTAGCAGCAGGTGCTGCTGGCTTTGGCGCAGCAGGCTTTGCTGCTGCTGGCTTTGAGGCAGCAGGAGCCTCAGCAGCCTCAGGTGCCTGCGCAAATGCGCTCAGGCTAGAAAGAATGAGGGAGCCGGCCAGTGTGGCTGCTCCGAAGCGCTTCAATAAAACCGACATATGTATTCCTTTCACGGGGCCGTCCGATGTCCAAGTGACTTCGGCAAACCCGCGGGCGAGACCGTGGACCTGAAATCTGTGGGGCCAGACGAAGACCGATCCCAAGCGCCCAGCTCCTTCTCCCCCAATTGTGGCGGGAGAGTGACTGACCCGCTCTTAAACGCTTCGGGCAAAGGTTTCCAGAGCCGTGACAACACGCGCGCAAAAAAACGACATTTTTGGTGAGTAATTCGATAGAGCTGTTGCCATGCTCGCTGCAGCTGCCCATTCGTTAGCCAAAATCAGAGCGGCCTAAGCTGGAAAAAGGGCATGCTTTTGCGAGAAAAGGGTTGGGTGAAGCCATGACGGCAGCGCGCCGGTTCTCTAATCTCCCGCTATGAAGGCGCAAGTGATTCGACATTTTATTCTCCTTTTGGCTACAGCCTGGGCTCTGGGCGGGGTTGCGCATGCGCAAACGCCCATCACTTCCCAAGTCACGCATGGCATCGCCATGCACGGTGAACCTGCCTTGCCAGCCAACTTCACCCATCTGCCCTATGCCGATCCAGCAGCGCCCAAGGGCGGCAAGCTCACTTTGGGCTTTCAGGGCACGTTTGACAGTCTCAACCCCTTCAACATCCGCGCTGGCTCCACCGCTCAGGGCCTGTCTGGCAATGTCTATCAGAGCCTGATGGCGCGCAATTGGGATGAGCCCTTCACGCTCTATGGTCTTGTGGCGCAAAGCATCGAGACGGATGAGGCGCGCAGCTATGTCACCTTCCGCCTCAACCCGCTGGCACAATTCTCAGATGGCACGCCAGTTATGGCCAGCGATGTTCTGTTTGCGTTTGAACTGCTGAAAACCAAAGGCCGTCCACAACATCGCGCCGCCTATGGCCTCGTCAAAGCCGTCACCATATTGGATGAGCGCAGCATTCGGTTTGATCTCGCGGGTGATGATCGCGAAATGCCGCTCACGCTTGCGCTTATGCCTGTGCTGTCTCAGCGCGCCGTTGATCCTGAACATTTCAATGATGCCAGCCTGACCATTCCGCTTGGCACTGGGCCTTATGTGATTGCTGAGATGAAGCCGGGCGAAAAGCTTAACCTGAAGCGCAATCCGAACTATTGGGCCAAGGATCTGCCTATCAGTCGCGGCCTGTATAATTTCGACGAGATCACGCTCGAATATTTCCGCGATGCCACCAGCCTTTATGAGGCTTTCAAAGCGGGCGTGTTGGATTATCGCGACGAGACCAACCCGACGCGCTGGCTCACCGGCTATGATTTTCCAGCCCTCACCGATGGCCGCATGAAGCGCGCCGAAGCGCCCTTGGGCGTGCCCAAAGGCATGCAAGGCTTTGTGTTCAACACACGCCGCACTTTGTTTGCCGATGTACGCGTGCGCGAAGCGCTCGGCCTGATGTTTGATTTTGAATGGATCAATCGCAATTATTACGGCGGGCTTTATCACCGCACCAAAAGCTTCTTCGATGAATCCGAATTAGCCTCTACCGGCCGGCCAGCCTCTGACCAAGAGCGCGCACTGTTAGCGCCCTTCCCCGACGCTGTGCGCGCAGACATTCTCAACGGCACATGGCTGCCACCCGTCACCGATGGATCGGGCCGAGACCGCGAGAGCGTGCGCAAAGCACTCGCCTTGCTTAAAGACGCGGGCTGGACAATTCAGGACGGCCAATTGCGCAATGGCACTGGCGCTGTGATGGCGTTTGAGATGATGGTGGGAGATCGTAGCCAAGAGCGTCTTGCGCTCAACTATGCTGACTCGCTGCGCCGCATTGGTGTCGAGGTGAAAGTGCGTCAGGTTGATGACGTGCAATATCAACGTCGCCGCCAGAAATTTGATTTTGATGTGATGATCGGCACATGGCTCGCGTCAGCCTCGCCGGGTAATGAACAACGCTCACGTTGGGGCAGCGCAAGCGCGGCACAAGAAGGCTCATTTAACCTTGCAGGTGCGCAATCTCCTGCTATTGATCGATTGATCGCAACCATGCTCGGCGCACATTCGCATGAGGATTTTGTGTCGGCTGTGCGTGCCTATGATCGCGTTTTGTTATCTGGCTTTTATGTTGTGCCTTTGTTTCACGCCTCACAACAATGGTTCGCCCATTCGTCGAGGCTTGCGTACCCTAAGATTTATGCGACCTATGCAGCGCCGCTGTTTGGCGCAACACTTGATACTTGGTGGAGACAAGCGCCATGAGTGCTTTGAGATCAGTACTGCCCGGCCCGTTTGATAATTTCGATCTGGACGCTTTGGTCAGCGGTGCAGCACGCTTGCGCCCTGAGCGTTTGGCGCTCACGGATGCCACCAACACAACACTCACCTTCGCCAGTCTCGATCAGCAAACAAGCGCACTGGCCGGCGCGCTGAAAGATTTGGGCCTGCAGCCCGGACAACGTGTGTTGATCAGTGCGGCTGCCACAACGCGCAGTGTCGTGGCTCTGTTTGCAAGCTTGCGCGCTGGGCTCGATGTGGTGATGGCACCGTTGCATTTGACAACGGAAGAATTGCAAATTCTCACGCATGAAACACAGCCTTCAGCTTTGCTGGCAGAAGCGCGCCATGGTGATCTATGTCCCGTCGATGCTTTGTTTGTCGCGGCCGCCGCCACACCCAGCGTGAAACTCGTGGGCTCACTTTGGGGTCATGTGGAGGGCGCAGCCGATCTTGATCCAGCTCTCCTCGATCAGCGCCCGCGTCTGCCCTCGGCTGGTCGCACCACAATGCCGCGCCTCATCACGCGCGCCTCTGACAATACGGCGCGCTCGCATGAGCAGCGTTTGTTAATTTCCGCCGCATTGGATTTGGTATCGCGCGCCCGCATCGGCATGCGCCAACCCGTGCTCACCACGCTCAGCCCCACAAGTTTGGCGGGCCTTGTTGCTGGCCCTGTCGCAACACTTTTGGCTGGCGCGCCGCTTATTCTTCACGCACCATTCGACAGTGATATTTTCCTGCAAGCCATCAGCGACAATGCGCCGCTGCATTTGATGATGCCGCTGGCGATGGAAACGGTTTTGTTTGAAGCGGGCTGTCTGGACCGCGAGCGCATCCGCTCTTTGTGCGTCTTCACCCGCGATGCCTATTTGCCAGAGCGCACACATTCATCGCCCGTGCCAGTGATTGCGCTGCAAGCCAATGCTGACGACACATCACTCGCCATCTGCGTTTATGACATTGGCTTGATGAATGGTGGGGCGGCAGCGTCGAAAGAATTGGCGACCACGTAGGCTGATTAGGTTTTCAAATCGAGCCAACGACGCACTCAGAATTGGCATCCCGGACTTGATCCGGGATGGATGTTTTCTGAACACCAAAAACACCTACCTGCGCTTTGGCGGCTGACCCTTTGGTGGCTGCGGCTTGGCTGCTGGTGGCGGCACAATTACAGCTGCACCTGCCTTCTTAGCCTCAGCAATATTGGCCAATGTGCGCATGATCAAACGCGTGCCTTCAAGCCGCTCGTCTGGCGTATCGAAATCGCGCAAGAACACAATCTTCATATCAGGCCGCACCTTTGCGTCATGGCCCTGTTCGGCAATGAAGCGCACCAAGCCCTGCGGATTGGCGAAGGAATTGTCGCGGAAGGACATGATGACGCCCTTTGGTCCGGCCTCCACCTTCTCCACATGCGCACGACGACAGAGCGCTTTGATGCTGACCAGCTTGAGCAATTGCTTAACGTCTTTTGGCATCGGGCCAAAGCGGTCAATCATTTCAGCAGCAAACACTTCGATCTCGTCTTCCATCTCCAACGTGGAGAGGCGACGGTACAGATCAAGACGCAATTGCAAATCGCTGATGTAATCTTCGGGAATCGTCACAGGCGTGTCGATGCTGATCGTTGGCGACCATGCCTCTTCCACAGCCTCATCAGTACCAGCCTTCAACGCATCAATCGCATCTTGCAACATCTGCTGATAAAGCTCGTAACCAACTTCCTTGATGTGGCCCGATTGTTCATCGCCCAACAAATTACCTGCGCCACGAATATCAAGATCATGGCTGGCAAGCTGGAAGCCAGCACCCAGCGTATCGAGCGATTGCAAGACCTTCAAACGTCGCTCAGCTTGCGGTGTCATCGTGCGATTGTTTGGCACAGTGAACAACGCATAGGCGCGCGTTTTTGAGCGTCCCACACGTCCGCGCAATTGATAAAGCTGGCCCAGACCAAACATATCGGCGCGATGCACAATCAGCGTATTAGCGGTTGGAATATCAAGACCGGATTCCACAATCGCAGTTGAAACCAGAATGTCATATTTGCCATCATAGAAGGCCGACATGCGATCTTCCAATTCGGTTGGCGCCATTTGGCCATGCGCCACAACGAATTTCGCCTCCGGGATCGCCGTGCGCAAGAAGGCCGTGACCTCTTCAATATCTTCAATGCGCGGGCAGACATAGAAACTCTGTCCGCCGCGATAGCGTTCGCGCAGCAAAGCCTCACGCACAATCAATTCATCGAACGGCATGATGAAGGTGCGCACAGCCAAACGATCCACAGGTGGTGTGGCAATGATCGACAATTCACGCACACCAGAGAGCGCCAATTGCAAGGTGCGCGGGATCGGTGTTGCCGACAATGTCAGCACATGCACTTCCGCACGCAATTCTTTCAAGCGCTCTTTATGCGCAACGCCAAAGTGCTGCTCTTCATCGATAATCACAAGGCCGAGATCTTTGAAGTTGATGGCCTTACCAAGCAAAGCATGGGTGCCCACAACAATATCAACAGAGCCAGACGCAATGCCCTCTTTGGCGGTGCGCTGATCGGCGGTTGTCACCATGCGAGAAATTTGCGCGACCTGAATTGGCAGACCCGCAAAGCGTGCGGCAAAATTCTTATAATGCTGGCGCGCCAACAAAGTGGTTGGCACAACAACGGCCACCTGCTTGCCATTCACCGCACAGGCAAAGGCTGCGCGCAGCGCCACTTCTGTTTTACCAAAGCCCACATCGCCGCAGATCAAACGATCCATCGGGCGGCCTGTGTTCATGTCATCGAGCACAGCATCAATGGCGTTTTGCTGATCGTCTGTTTCATCATACGGAAAGCGTGCGCAAAATTCGCTATAGAGCCCATCAATGGGCGCAAGGCGCGGTGCTTCGCGCAAATGACGCTCGGCTGCAATGCGAATAAGCTGGCCCGCCATTTCGCGGATACGCTTGCGCATTTTCGATTTGCGCGTCTGCCAACCCAAACCACCGAGCTTGTCCAACACGCCTTCGGCATCTTCCGAACCATAGCGTGACAGCAGCTCAAGATTTTCAACAGGCAGAAAAAGTTTATCGCCACCGGCATAATGCAGCTCAAGACAATCATGCGGCACGCCAACCGCTTCAATCGTCTTCAAACCAATAAAGCGGCCAATACCGTGATCGACGTGGACGACCAAATCGCCCGCTGACAGTGATGACACTTCGCCCAAAAAGTCTTGCGGGCGTTTGCTTTTCTTGCGTTGGCGAATAAGCCGATCGCCCAAAATATCCTGCTCGCCCAGAATGACGAGATCGCCCGCCTCAAAGCCCTGTTCAACAGGAAACACAATGCTGGCAACCGTTGCGTTTGGCAGCGCGCGCGCTTGCGTCAATGTTGACACAGCCTCAATCGGCTTCAAACCATGTTCGCCCAGCACATTGGCCAAACGCTCGCGTGAGCCATCCGACCAGCCAGCCAACATCACACGCCGACCACGCCCCTGCATATCGCGCACATGATCGACAGCGGATTGAAACACATTTGCGCTTTCATCGGCGCGCTCTTTGGCAAAGCTACGCCCAGCATGTCCGCCCACATCAACAACTAGGCCAGACTGACCTTCGGGCTGCGCAAAGGGCGTTAGATTGACGTGGGGATGACCATTGAGACATTTGCGCCAATCATCAGGCGACAAATACAATTCCCCCGGCGGCAGCGGCTTATAGATTGAATTGGTCGCATCAATATCGTGCTGCGTTTTGCGCGCATCGTAATAATCTTTGATCTGCGCTAGGCGCTCGCCCGCTGCATCTTCCACCAAAGCATCAAGCAGAATGGGCGCATCGCCGACATAATCAAACATCGTATCCATAGCGCCATGAAACAACGGCAACCAATGTTCCATGCCGACATGGCGGCGACCTTCGCTGATTGTTTCATACAATTGATCGCCACGCGTTTGGGCACCAAAATGCACCACATAGGCTTGGCGAAACGCTTTGATGGTTTCCGTGGTGAGCTGAATTTCAGACATCGGCACCAAATCCAGCGCGCGCAATTGTCCCACCGTGCGCTGCGTTTCTGGATCGAAGCTGCGAATGCTCTCCAATGTGTCGCCAAAGAAATCGAGCCGCACGGGGGCTGGCATGCCCGGTGCAAACAAATCAATAATGCCACCGCGTGACGCATATTCGCCGGTTTCGCGCACAGCCGAGGCGCGCAAAAAGCCGTTCGTCTCTAGCCAATGAATGAGCTTATCGGTGGCAACAGAATTGCCCGGTGCGGCTGAGAAGCTCTCTGCCGCAATGGTTTTGACAGGTGGTACGCGTTGCAGCAAACCATTGATGGTTAAGCACACAAGGCGCGGGCGCTCCATAGATGAGCCTGTGCGTGCCAAACGTGACAACGCAATCATGCGCTTGGCAGCGACCGCTGCATTGGGCGACACGCGATCATAGGGCTGACAATCCCAAGCGGGAAAATCGATCACTTCAATATCGGGTGCCACAAACGCCAGACCATCTTGAAACAAACGCGAGCGCTGACCATCGCGTGCCACATGCACAAGGGCGGCTGGCTTACCATCGGCCAATTTTGCGCGCGCACGCACAAGATCTGCCGCCACCATGGCATCAAAACCATCGGGCACAGAACACATTGTCAGGCTGCTGCCGCGAGCCAAAGCCTCAAGAGCGCGTTTTAATTCAAGCACGAAATGATCCGGTTAAAATGGGTTGCACGCGCCATCCCGGAGTGCGTCCGGGGTGACGCTGATGCGTCTACGCTTGGTAGATGCGTCGCTTAAACGTTCACTGGACCTGTGTGGTTGTGAAACGCTTTGATGCGGTCAAAGATTGTGGTCTTGTATTCGTCAGGTGTTGGCGCTTCGCCCGTCAGCCACATGAACACGTCACGGTCGAGGCATTCCATGAGAGCTTCGAAAATATCGAGTTCTTTCTCCGACATGCCCACCAATTCAGAATCGGCAAACTTGCCAAACAGAATATCCATTTCGCGCATGCCACGATGCCACGCCCGAAACAGCATTTTACGGCGGCGGGGATCAAGGTGTTCTGTGGAAAGTGTTGGACCTGTCAAGGCAAGCTCCTCAAATGCAAACGGCCCGCGGGCCAAAACCAGCGGGATTCAGACCCCTATATAGGGCGGCGCGCGGCTGATGTCATTGGGGTTGCTTTGGGGGTGCGTGCGATCATTAGGGTGCTTGTCCGGTTCAGCTGAGAGGGTTACACAAACATATGCGGCCCGCTCTTCTCAATCCCCTCTTTGCTTCGGTGGCGACCCTGCCGGGCGTCGGCCCCAAGACCGTCAAGCTGTTTGACCGGTTGCTGGGCCGCGAGGCGCGCGTGGCCGACCTGCTCTTTCAGCTGCCCCACAGCACCATCGACCGGCGGCTGCGGCCCAAATTGGCCGATGCGCCCATTGGCGAAATCGTCACCATCGAGGTCCGGGTTGTTGAGCACCGCGAACAAAAGCGCCGCGCTGGCCGCTCGCCCGTGCGGGTTTTGGTGGAGGATGAGACGGGAGATGCCGAGCTTGTCTATTTTCTCACCCACCCCGGCTGGCTCGATAAGGCCCTGCCCATTGGCTCCACGCGCTGGATCTCTGGGCGGCTGGAGCTTTGGGAAGGCCATCGCCAGATGGTCCACCCGGATCATGTGCTGGATGCCGAATCTCTGGCCAAACTGCCGCCCGTCGAGCCCGTCTATCCCCTGACCGAGGGGCTTTATCAGCGCAATGTGCAGCGCCAGACCGATGCGGCCATGGCCCGTCTGCCCGCCATGCCCGAATGGTTGGATGAGGCTATGCTCGATAAGCGCGGCTGGCCGGGCTTTCGTGAGGCGTTGGCCGATGTGCATCATCCCCAATCCCCAGCCGTCATTGCGCCAGAAAGCCTCACCCGCCAGCGGCTCGCCTATGATGAATTGCTCGCCAACCAATTGGCGCTGGTGATGGTGCGCGCGCAGATGCGCCGCGTGTCTGGCCGCGCCAGCGTTGGTGATGGCCGCATTTCCACAAAGATTGAAGCCGCCCTGCCCTTCACGCTGACGGGCGCGCAGCGCGATGCGCTGGTGGATATTCGCAAAGATTTGGCCGATGAGCGTCGCATGTTGCGCCTTTTGCAGGGCGATGTGGGCTCGGGCAAAACCTTGGTGGCTTTGCTGGCCATGGCCAGCGTGGTGGAGGCGGGTCGTCAAGCGGCCATGATGGCACCAACAGAAATTCTCGCCCGCCAGCATTTTGAACGCATGGTGCCTTTGGCTGAGGCTGCTGGCTTGCGCGTCGCCATCCTCACGGGGCGCGACAAAGTGACCGAGCGCAACCGCACTTTGGCGGCTTTGGCGGCTGGCGAGATCGACATTTTGGTTGGCACCCATGCCATTTTCCAAGAGCGCGTCACCTTTCACGATCTGGCCTTTGCAGTCGTGGATGAGCAACATCGCTTTGGCGTGCATCAACGCCTCGCCTTGGGCGAAAAGGGCGAGGCTGTTGATATTTTGGTGATGACGGCGACGCCTATTCCGCGCACGCTGGTGCTAACCTATTTTGGCGATATGGATGTGTCGGTGTTGCGCGAAAAGCCCGCCGGACGCCAACCCATCGACACACGCGCTTTGCCGCTCGACCGATTGGAAGATGTGATTTCCGGCATTGGCCGCGCCATCGACAACGGCGCGCGTGCCTATTGGGTTTGCCCATTGGTGGAAGAGAGCGAAGAGGTGGACGCAGCCGCCGCCCAAGAGCGCCATGCCATGCTGCAGCAATTTTTTGGCGCCCGCGTTGGCCTCGTTCATGGCCGCATGAAAGGGCCAGAAAAAGACGCCGCCATGGCGGCGTTTCAGGCGGGCGAAACGCAGATTTTGGTGGCCACTACGGTCATTGAAGTGGGCGTCGATGTGCCCCAAGCCACCATCATCGTCATTGAACATGCCGAGCGTTTTGGTCTGGCGCAGCTCCACCAATTGCGCGGACGTGTTGGGCGCGGCAGCGGTAAATCCAACTGCATTTTGCTCTATAAATCGCCGCTGGGCGAAGTCGCCAAAGCGCGCATTGAAATCATGCGCGAGACGGAAGATGGCTTTCGAATTGCTGAAGAAGATTTGCGCCTGCGTGGCGAGGGCGAAGTGTTGGGCACGAAACAATCAGGCGCGCCGGGCTTTCGTTTGGCCCAGCTCGATGTGCATGGCGATCTGCTGGCCATGGCACGCGATGATGCGCAATTGATTTTGAGCCGC
>CAIUDK010000062.1 GCA_903897875.1 uncultured Hyphomicrobiales bacterium | reverse complement strand
CGTTAGCGTCATTATGAAGTTGAGTTTGGTGAATCCAATCTTAACAAGCCGTGATGCGCTTCGTCAGACGCTGCGGTCATCGTCCACGGGGGCAAGTGTGGGGACCTTAGATGCGTCAGGCCATCACGCTGTCCAGTTCTTTCGAAGTCACATCGAGCCCAGCTGGCAATTATCTCTCCGCTCTGATTGCGGGCGCTGATCGTGACACGATGGCGGCAGCCACCTATTTCCGCGAGGCATTGCGCTTCGATCCCAACAATAAAGAATTGCTGGAGCGTGCGTTTATCGCAGCGCTCGCCAATGGCAATATGCCCGATGCGTTTGGCTTTGCTGAACGCACATTGAAGCGCGACCCCAAAAATGGTTTGGCACATCTGGTTTTGGGCGCGCGCGCCTTTAAGGCCAAACAATATCCTGCGGCCCGCGCACAGATTGCATTGGGCGGCGGTGGTCGCCAGCGCGACATCACAGCTTTGCTCATCAATGCGTGGAGCTATGCAGGCGCGAAAGATTATCGCCACGCCATCGAGCAGGTGGATCGTCTCACCGATGACCGCTTCATGGGCTTTCGTGATTACCACGCCGCACTGATTACCGAATTGTCGGGCAATCACGCGGAAGCGTTGAAGCGCATGAAAATTGCCTACGACAATGAGCGCACCACTTTGCGTGTTGTCGATGCATATGGCCGCTTGTTGGCACGCAATGGTTCGATTGACGAGGCCAAGCGCGTCTACACAGATTTCGATCACATTCTGCCGCGTCATCCGATTGTGACCGCAGCTCTGGCGGATTTGGAAGCTGGGCGTAAGCTTGAACCACTCGTCAATTCCCCTGCCGCTGGTGCAGCTGAAGTGCTCTATGGATTGGGTGCCGCTGGCGGTCAGCAGAATGACGAATTGGCGGGCATGATTTATCTGCGCCTGTCACTCTATCTGGCTTCCGATAATGCGCTGGCGCTTGTGACATTGGCCGATATTTATGAGCGCACAAAGCAATATGAGCGCGCTATTGATGTCTATGACATGGTGCCAGACAGCTCACCTTTGCGCGCCAATGCAGACATTCAATCGGGCCTCGTGCTGGATATTTTGGGCCGTCCCGATGAGGCACTCACCTATATGAAATCCATTGTGGCAGAGCGTCCCAATGAAGTGGATGCTGTTTTGGCACTGGGCAATTTGCAGCGTTCGCGCAAGCAATTTGTAGAGGCCGCTGCGACCTATACGCGCGTCATCAATGCCTCGCCCCGCGATCAGAAGGGCGATTGGACCATCTGGTATTTCCGCGCCATTTGCTACGAGCGCGCCAAGCAATGGCCGCAGGCGGAAGCTGATTTCCAAAAGGCGTTGTCCCTCTATCCAGAACAGCCTTTGGTGCTCAATTATCTGGGCTATTCATGGGTTGATCAGGGCCTCAATCTGGATGCCGCTTTCGTCATGTTGCGCCGCGCCGTTGAGTTGCGCCCCAGCGATGGTTACGTCATCGACAGTCTTGGCTGGGCTTATTACAAGCTTGGAAAATATGACGAGGCAATGCGTGAGCTAGAGCGCGCCATTGAGTTTAAGCCGGGAGATCCTGTCATCAACGATCATCTGGGTGACATCTATTGGCAGGTGGGCCGTAAGCTTGAGGCAAAGTTCCAGTGGAACCATGCGCGCGACCTGAAGCCTGAGCCGGACGACCTTGAACGCATCCTACAAAAAATTGAAAACGGTTTGCCAGAAGCTCCCAAGCCAACATCGGCTGATGCGGAAACGCAAAAGAACGGTGGCTGAGTTTTGCGTGTTAGGGGCGTCTTATGAGGTTCATTGAACGCGCCCGCGCCAAGGTCAATCTGACACTCCACGTGCCTCATCGCCGCGCCGATGGTTGGCATGAGCTTGAGAGCCTCGTGGTATTTGCCGGGCTTGCCGATCGCGTCACCCTCGATATGGATCGGCCTTTGGGCCTTGTCCTCGACGGCATGCGGATGGATGAGTTGGCCAATGTGCACGACAATCTTGTGATGCGCGCCGCGCACGCGCTGAATGTCCTTGTGCCAGATTTGCGCACTGGCGAATTCACGCTCAACAAACATTTGCCCATTGCTGCGGGCGTGGGTGGTGGCTCAGCTGACGCAGCTGCAGCTTTGCGTTTGCTGGCACGCGCCAATGGATTGAGTTTGGATGATCCGCGCTTGTTTGAGGCTGCGCGCGAAATTGGTGCCGATGTGTCGGTGTGTTTGGTGTCGCGTGCCACCATCATGCGCGGCGTTGGCGATATTTTGGGCCCCGTGTTGAAACTGCCGCCGCTCTATGCCGTGTTGGTCAATCCCGGCGTGCCGTTAGAGACAAAGGCCGTCTTTGCCCGCATGGGTTTGGCACCGGGACAAGCACGCGATTTTGGCCCACATCCCGCGATTGCCTCAGGCATCAGTGCCTCGGATTTGTTCGATCAATTGCGCCATGGCCGCAATGATATGGAAGATGCCGCCAGTGTTTTGGCGCCCGTCATCGGTGATGTTTTGGCAGGCATTTCGGGCGCGCGCGGCTGTCGTTTGGCGCGTATGTCTGGCTCGGGCGCAACCTGTTTTGGACTGTTTTCGACACGCCATGCCGCACAAATTGCAGCGCGTGTGATCCGGCGCGACCATCCCAAAGCTTGGGCGCATGCGACGTTTTTGCGATAGGTTTTGTTTGTAGGTTTGTCTAGCCGATTGGCTTCAATGGCATCCCGGACAAGCGAAGCGCCGATCCGGGATCCAGACTTTTACACACCAATCTGAGTGCCGATTTCCACAACGCGTCCGGTTGGAATGTGGAAGTATTCGCTGGCATCGGCGGCGTTGTGCGACAGGCCAATGAACAGCTTTTCTTGCCACATTGGCATTTCGTTTTTGGCCGAAATTTTGATTGAGCGGCGCGAGAGGAAGAAGGAGGTCGACATAATATCGAACTTCCAACCTAGTTTGCGGCAGAGCGCCAAACCGCGCGGAATGTTTGGCTCTTCCATATAACCAAACTTGATTGAGACGCGCGTAAAGGTCTCGCTGAGTGGCTCCATATGCACGCGGTCTTTGTCTTCAATACGCGGCACAGGCAGAGTGACGACGGTCAGCATCACATTCTTTTCATGCAACACTTTGTAGTGCTTCAGACTATGCAGCAGAGCCGGTGGTGAGGTCTCTGGATCGCTGGTGAGAAACACAGCTGTTCCGGGCACGCGTGTCGGTGGCTTCTTTTCCAAACGCTGCACAAGATCGAGCAAGGGAATGTCATCGCGGCGCGTCTTTTCAAAGATGATGCGCGTGCCACGTGTCCATGTCCACATGATGATCATGAAGGCTGAGGCGAGGCCGAGCGGCACATAACCACCTTCAAAGACTTTGAGCATATTGGCGCCCAAGAAGATGAGCTCGATGGCGAGAAACGGTGCCATGAGAAGGGCTGCTGCCCACATAGGCCAATGCCAATGACGCCACACAACGATAAAAGTGAGGCAGGCCGTGACAACCATCGTGCCGGTCACAGCAATGCCATAGGCGGTTGCCAAACGGTCTGATGAGCCAAACAACATCACAAGGAACAACACGCCGATCATCAACATCGTGTTGACCTGAGGCATATAGATCTGGCCTTCATGCGAAGCCGATGTGTGCAGGATATGCAAACGTGGCAGCAATTTGAGCTGTGTCGCTTGGCGGGCCAATGAGTATGCGCCGCTGATGACCGCTTGGCTGGCGATGATGGTGGCAAGCGTGGCTAGGCCAACCATCGGCAACAAGGCCCAGTCGGGATAGAGCAGAAAGAACGGATTTTCGAGCGCATCAGGGTGCGACAAGAGGAGAGCGCCTTGGCCCAAATAATTCAGCGTCAGCGCGGGAAAAACGATCCAGATCCAAGCTTGCTGAATTGGACGGCGTCCAAAGTGTCCCAAATCCGCATAGAGCGCTTCGGCACCGGTAACAGACAAGAACACCGCACCCAGCGCCACCAAACCAATGACACCCTTGGTCATCAGAAAGTGCACGGCGTAATAGGGGTTCATCGCTTCAAACACCGTTAGGTTATCCGCGATGTGCATCACGCCGCCAACGGCGAGTGTGGCAAACCACACAACCATAATGGGTCCAAACCAAGCGGCCATGCTGGCTGTGCCGCGGCTCTGAACGCCAAAGAGAAACACAATAATGACAAGCGTAATCGTGAGAATGTAGGGATCAAACGCAGGTGTAATCAGCTTAAGACCTTCAATGGCCGATAAGACTGAAATGGCTGGCGTAATAACAGCATCACCAAAAAAGAGCGCCGCGCCGCACACGCCGAGAAGAAACAAAACTTGTGTTGTTTTCCCAAGCGCTCTTTGCGCCAATGCCATCAGTGAGAGTGTACCACCTTCGCCGTTGTTATCGGCGCGCATCAAAATGACGACATATTTGAGCGTCACGATAATCGTTAGCGTCCACAAGATCAGAGACAGAAGTCCCAAAATATCTTCGCGCAAAAGTCCGTGCACGCGGGCGCCGGCTGCAATCATCGCTTCACGCATCGCGTAAAGGGGGCTCGTGCCGATGTCGCCATAGACGACACCCATTGACCCAATCAGCAGAGATGCAAATTCTAGGCGGTGAGATTTAGGTTTAGCATCCCCATGAGCACCAGTCGCGCCATGGGCCCCAGTCGCCCCAGGCGCGCCATGGGCCCCAGTCGCCCCATGAGTGCCATGGGCACCAGCTGGCGCCTCGGAAGGATGTGCGCCTGTTGTCCCATTGGGATTCTGAGAACCGGATACCATGCAAATCCACCTAGGGAACAGACCGCTCAACTCGGCGGCCGCGGCGGGTACTTACGCCTTTTGTGCAGTGCGGACAAGCTGATCGTAAATAAACCGTTAACCAGCTTGGCAATCTAGCCGTTAATTTGCACGCTCAATGCAAAAATCCACCACATCCAGCAGCGCGGTGCGCCAAGCGCTGGCTGGGAACAATTCCAAAGCATCCTTGGCCATGGCGCCATAATGGCGGGCGCGCTCCACCGTATCTTCCAAAGCGCGATGCTTGCACATAATTGTTAAGGCGCTTTCCAAGTCCGTATCAGACGCCTCTCCCTGTTCCAGCGTACGACGCCAGAAGTCGCGCTCAGCCTCTGAGCCACGGCGGAAGGAGAGAACGACAGGCAAAGTGATCTTGCCTTCGCGGAAATCGTCGCCGACATTTTTGCCGAGCTTAGCCGATGTGCCGCCGTAATCGAGCGCATCATCAATCAGCTGGAAGGCGACGCCCAAATTCATGCCATAGGCACGACAGGCGGCAATCTCAGCCTTTGAGCTGGCGGCAAGCACAGGACCCACCTCACAGGCAGCACCGAACAAAGCGGCTGTCTTGGCGCGAATAACGGCCAGATAGGCGTCCTCGGTCGTCTGGGTGTCTTTGGCAGCGGACAATTGCATGACTTCGCCTTCAGCGATGACAGCAGCAGCGGTTGAGAGAATATCGAGGCAGGGCAGGGAGCCCACTTCCACCATCATTTTGAAGGCTTGGCCGAGCAGAAAGTCGCCCACCAGCACGCTGGCCTCATTGCCCCACAACATGCGGGCGGCCTTTTTGCCGCGGCGCATTTCACTCTGATCCACAACATCGTCATGGAGCAGGGTGGCGGTGTGCATGAATTCTACGGCGGCGGCCAGCTTCACATGGCCTTCGCCACGGTAGGCGCACATGCCAGCGGTTGCCAAAGTCAGCATGGGCCGTAGCCGCTTGCCGCCTGATGAGATCAAATGATTGGCCACTTCGGGGATCATTGTGACGTCAGAGCCCGTGCGCGACAGAATGGTCGCGTTCACGCGCTCCATATCCGCAGCTGCAAGCTTAACAAGGTTATTCACCCCGCCGCCGCTTTTGGCCTTCTCATCGATGGGAACGACAACGCCCAAGAAAATGTCCTTTTAAAGTGCCCGGAACGTCACCGGGGCAGTTCTTCGCTTGCCCCACAACAGCGCGGCTGTCAATTTGAGAAAGCAAATTCGAAACATATACGTAAAGTTGAGCCGCAATGGATGAATTGATCCGCACGAATGATGTGGTGCTTATTTCTTTGGTCGAATCTCTCTTGAGCGAGGCTGACATCGGCTATCTGGTGGCAGATCAACATATGAGCGTGCTCGAAGGCTCCGCCGGTTTTCTGCAAAAACGCGTGCTGGTGCCTCACCAATTGGTTGAGGAAGCCCGCGAAATCCTCAGTAACGCTGGTCTCGGCCAAGAATTACGCCCACCCAAGCTTGGCCTCCCTCATGACTGAGACACATGATTCTTTGCTTGGTGGTCAATTGCATCTGCGCCAGCTGCCGCGCGGCCATCGGGTCGGCACTGATGCGATTCTGCTGGCCGCCAGCCTAGAGATGAGCTCCGGCCTTGTGCTGGATGTTGGCGCAGGCGTTGGCGCGGTCGGGCTGGCGCTGGCCTTGCGCGCGCCCCAGATTCGCTTGGGCCTGATTGAGCGCGACCCCGAACTGGCCGCTTTGGCGCGGACCAATTGCGCGCTCAATGGCATGGAAGCCCGTGCGCAAGTGTTCGAAGCCGATGTGTTGAGCGCCAAAACTCGGCGCGAGGCGGGGCTGGGCGATGTGCGCGCTGATGCCATTCTCACCAACCCGCCCTATTTGGATGCCGCCAGTGCGCGCCTATCACCTGACCCACAACGCCGCGCCGCCCATGTGGTCGAAGGCGGGCTGGAGGCTTGGGCGCGGGCATGTGCCGCTTTGTTGGCCCCCAATGGCCAATTGGTGATGATTCACCGCGCCGATTGCTTGGCTGAGATTCTGACCGCTTGCACCGGGCGCTTTGGCGGGCTCGATATTTTGCCCATCCATCCCAAAGCCGGAGCAATTGCCCATCGTGTGCTGGTGCGCGCCCGGCTTGGCAGTCGTGCCCCCTTGGCGCTGCATCCGCCGCTGATTTTGCATGGGGAGGATGGCAAGTTTACGCCCCTCGTCGAGGCTATTCATCGCGGGCAGGCTTTGGTGCCGTTTGCTCTGCGTTGACCGTTTGGCTGGCCGCGCTTAGGTTGCGCCCGTAATCTTCGAACATGATGCCGGGTCTCCATGGCGGTCATGCTCAAACTTTAAAGAAAATGAAGGCTTCCGTGACGCAGGTTTCATCCTCCCTCGATCCCACCCGCTCCTTTCAGGGCCTGATTCTCACCCTGCAAAATTTCTGGGCTGAGCAGGGCTGCGTCATTCTCCAGCCCTACGATATGGAAGTGGGCGCTGGTACCTTTCATCCTGCCACGACGTTGCGCTCGCTAGGGCCGCGCCCTTGGAAGGCGGCCTATGTGCAGCCCTCGCGCCGCCCCAAAGATGGCCGCTATGGCGAAAACCCCAATCGCTTGCAGCATTATTATCAATTCCAAGTGATCCTCAAACCATCACCGCCTGATTTGCAGGACCTCTATCTGCGTTCGCTCAAAGCGATTGGCATTGATTCTGGCCTGCATGACATTCGCTTTGTGGAAGATGATTGGGAAAGCCCAACATTGGGCGCATGGGGTCTGGGTTGGGAATGTTGGTGTGACGGCATGGAAGTGTCGCAGTTCACCTATTTTCAACAGGTCGCAGGCTTTGAATGTTCGCCCGTATCAGGCGAATTGACCTATGGGCTAGAGCGTCTGGCCATGTATGTGCAGGGCGTTGAAAACGTCTACGACCTCAACTTCAACGGTCGTGAAGGTGCAGACAAAGTCACCTATGGCGATGTGTTCAAACAGGCCGAGCAAGAATATTCGCGCCACAATTTCGAACATGCCGACACAGACATTCTGTTCAAGCATTTCAGCGATGCAGAGGCTGAATGCAAAGCGCTACTGGCCGCTGGCGACCGTGGCGATCATCATGAAATGGTGTTGCCCGCTTATGATCAATGTATCAAAGCGTCGCATCGCTTTAACCTGCTTGATGCACGCGGCGTGATCTCTGTCACCGAGCGCCAAAACTATATTTTCCGCGTGCGTGAATTAGCCAAAGCATGTGGCGAAGCCTGGCTGCGAACCGATGCCGGGCGCGACAAACCAAACCAAAACCCAACAACAAAAGGAGCGTAAAATGAGCGAAGCAATCGTCGTGCAGAAGGCCCCATTCCCAACCACAGTAGAAGCTGGCAAGAGCTATTACTGGTGCTCATGCGGCAAGTCCGCCAGCCAGCCATTTTGCGATGGTAAGCACAAGGGCTCAGAATTCTCGCCAATCAAATACGACGCTGACCGTGATGGCACTGTCTATTTCTGCGGCTGCAAAAATGCAGTGAACCGTCCGCTTTGCGACGGCACACACTCACGCATTCAGGCTTAAAAACAATCTGACACTGTGGCGGCTCACGCCACAGTGTCATCATCAACAACGCAAACCTACGCCGCTCGAAAGACAATAATGCCCGATCTTCTCCTAGAATTGTTCAGCGAAGAGATTCCTGCCCGCATGCAAGCGCAAGCGGCTGATGATCTCAAAAAGCTCGTGACTGACGCGCTGGTTGAACGTGGGCTGTTGTATGAAGGAGCGGTGTCGTTTGTCACGCCGCGCCGTTTGGCGCTCCACATTGTGGGCCTGCCAGCGCGCCAGCCTGATGTGCGTGAAGAAAAGAAGGGGCCGCGCGTTGGTGCGCCCGATGCTGCCATTCAAGGCTTTTTGAAAAGCGCCGGACTAGCGTCTCTCGATCAAGCCAAAATTGAATCTGACCCCAAGAAGGGCGAATTCTACGTCGCGATCATTGAGCGCGAAGGCAAAGACACGGCGGCTCTGCTCGCTGATCTGTTGCCCAACATCATTCGCAATTTCCCATGGCCAAAGTCGATGCGCTGGGGTGCTGCCTCTGTGCGCTCGGATGCTTTGCGCTGGGTGCGTCCGCTCCATTCCATCGTCGCCACCTTTGGTCCTGAGACTGAAGAGCCAGAGGTCATCAACTTTGAAGTTGATGGCATTGTGTCTGGCCAGACCACACGCGGCCATCGCTTTATGGCACCAGCAGAATTCAAAGTGCGCCGCTTTGACGATTATGTGAGCGCTTTGGAGAAGGCGAAAGTCGTTCTCGATCCTGCGCGTCGTCGCGATATGATTGTGCATGATGCGCGCGATTTGGCGTTTGCGCAGGGCCTTGAATTGGTCGAAGACGATGCGCTGCTGGCCGAAGTGGCCGGTCTTGTTGAATGGCCTGTTGTGTTGATGGGCTCGTTCGATCAAGAGTTTTTGGACATTCCTGCCGAAGTGATCCGCGCCACCATTCGCGCCAATCAAAAATGCTTCGTGCTGCGTGATTCTGTCAGCGGTAAGCTCTCGAACAAATTCATTCTGGTGTCGAACATCATTGCCAGCGACAATGGTGTTGCGATTGCCAGCGGCAATCAGCGCGTTGTGCGCGCACGCCTGTCGGATGCTTTGTATTTCTGGCACACCGATCAAAAGCCTTTGCCTGATTATACGGATAAGGGCTCCTTGCTCGATCAGCGTTTGGCAAAATTGCGCGCGCTCAACATTGTGTTCCATGAAAAGCTTGGCTCACAAGGTGCTCGTGTTGATCGCATCATTGAGTTGGCAAAATATCTGGCACCGATGGTTGGCGCTGATGCGTCAAAAGCTGCGCGTGCTGCAGAACTTTGCAAAGCCGATTTGATGACCGAAGTTGTCGGCGAATTTCCAGAAGTGCAGGGCCTGATGGGTCGTCGCTATGCTGAACTGCAAAATGAGGATGCAGACGTGGCTGTGGCGCTGGAAGATCATTACAAGCCACAAGGCCCAAGTGATCGTGTGCCAACCAATAAGGTTGCGATTGCCGTGGCGCTGGCTGACAAGCTCGACACTCTGGTGGGCTTTTGGTCGATTGATGAAAAGCCAACAGGCTCGAAAGATCCTTATGCTTTGCGTCGTGCAGCACTTGGTGTGATTAGGTTGGTGTTGGAAAACGAGCTGCGCTTGCCGTTGCTCGCAGTGGTTGCAGCCACTGCAAAATCAAACGACATCGCTGCCGACCTTCTCGCGTTCTTCCACGACCGTCTCAAAGTCTATTTGCGCGACAAGGGTGCGCGACATGATTTGATCGACGCTGTTTTGGCGGCTGGCTCGGGCGATGATCTTTTGATGGTCGTGCGACGGGTTGAGGCTTTGGCGTCTTTCTTGGATTCCGATGACGGCAAAAATTTGTTGGCTGGCTACAAACGCGCCGCCAATATTTTGCGCGCCGAAGAGAAAAAAGATGGCGCGGGTGCATTCAATGCCGCGCACGATTCCGCGCGTGCGAATGCACCTGAAGAACAGGCTCTAGCCGCCACACTTGGTGCCGTAGAATCGTCTGTGTCCGTGCGTGTGGCGGATGAAGATTTTGTCGGTGCGATGCAGGTTCTGGCGCAACTTCGCGCACCTGTTGATGCGTTCTTTGAACACGTCACAGTGAATGATTCAGATCCAGCTATCCGGATTAACCGCCTGTGTTTGTTGAATAAACTGCGCAGCGCCATGCATGGCGTGGCTGATTTTGGAAAAGTGTCGGGCTGATTGAAATTGGGTCTCCCGGTCTTACGCCGGGAGCCATTTTATCCTGCGACCTCAAGATGATAGCGCCCTAAAGCCGCTGCCAGTTCGGGTGTCGGCTGATCGCCAGAGGTAAAAACAGCGAGCCCTGTTTTGGGTGTGCCATCAAGGCGAGCCATGCCTTTGTCAGTCAAAACATGATCAACCCGACGAGCAATCGCGGGAGCGGAATCAATCCACTCCACCGACCATGGCGCTAGCGTCTTGAAGTGATTGATTAACAACGGATAATGCGTGCAGGCGAGCACCACATAATCGGTGCGCTGATGGCCATCGGTTACAAAACATGGCGTAATTTCAGCGGCGATTTGCGAATCTGAAATCTCCGCTCCCCTCATGTAAGCCTCTGCAATTGAAGCCAAATTTTTGGCACCAACCAGAGTCACCTGACAATCGGCAGCGTAATTTTTGATCAAGTCATGAGTGTAATCACGCGCCACTGTTCCCGGTGTGGCCAATACAGAAATCAGCTTGGATTTTGAATGAGTTGCTGCCGGTTTGATGGCTGGCACCGTGCCAACAAAGGGCACATTGGGAAACGCTTTGCGCAGTCGCGGCAACACCAATGTTGAAGCGGTATTGCAAGCAATAACAACAAGATCGGGGTGATGTTGGGCAATCAGATCCGACATCACGGATTGAACGCGGTCGTTGAGCGCATCGGGCTCCCAACCACCGTAAGGAAAGCCAGCATCATCAGCAGCATAGACGTAATTTGCCGATGGGCGCAGCCGAACCACCTCGGCATGGACTGTCAGTCCACCAAGGCCAGAGTCGAACGTGAGAATCGTCGGTGTTTTTGTCACGATCAGAAAGACTTAAAGGGCGCCATCGGCGGGTTCAATGGCCTTTTTGGGCACTCTGATCCGTTTGCGGGTTTTGGCCTCTAATCTTGGTCCATCAACAAGCCGAACCAGCGCGCCTCGCAGCGTGCGAATATCCTGCTCACTCATGGCCATCCTATGGAAAATGTTACGTAAATTCCGACGCATCACCGGCGCCTTGCCGTCGGGTCGGAAGAAACCATTCTTGTCGAGTTCGCCCTCTAAATAGTCGAAAAACGACAAAATCATTTCACGAGGGGCAGGCGGGGAGCGCTCAATTTCTTCAAACGGCAGCTTCTCACCATAGGCAGCGCGAAACCATTCATAGCCCGTCAGCAAAACCGCTTGAGCTAAATTTAGTGAGGCATATGCGGGGTTTACCGGAAAAGTGATGAGCGCATCGGCAAGCGCCACATCGTCATTATCAAGCCCGGTGCGCTCTGGCCCATACATGACGCCATAGCGAATTCCTTGTGGAATATCCCGCGCCGCCTGCGCCATGGCTGGACCGGGGGGCAGAATTTTTTTGCCCTGTCCACGCTCGCGGGCGGTGGTGGCAAAAACAAAATTCAGATCAGCAATGGCATCGGCCACCGAGTCAAAAAGCTTAGCGCCTTCAAGCAGATGAACAGCGCCAGCGGCGGCAGCATGAGCGCCTTTGCGCAGCGCCCCGGTGCGCGGCCAGCCCTCGCGGGGGCTCACAAGTCGCAGATCCGAGAGGCCAAAATTCGCCATGGCGCGAGCGCACATGCCGATATTGACGGCCAATTGTGGCCTCACCAAAATGATGGTGGGGCCGCCTTCAAGGGCTGGTTGCGTGTGGTCGGTGCCGGCGCCGGTCATCGTGTTTTGTTATTCAACATCAAGGGGTTCAACACCCTTTGCCGAGCCATCTTTGCCCAGCGTGATTTTTTCAATGCGGGCTTCAGCGGATTTCAAAAGCGCATCGCAATGGGCCTTAAGTCTCTCACCACGCTCATAAATCGCGATGGATTCTTCCAAAGGTACCGAGCCCTTTTCGAGCTGATCGACGATGGATTCGAGTTCGGCCAAGGCACGCTCAAACGGCAGGGTCGCAATGTCAGCAGCAGCATCGCTCATAGGCGGCTCTCCAAGTTAGTCTTGAGTCTTCGGGAGCTTATAGCACGGTATTTCAAGCCCGTGCGCTCACTCTGAGGCCGGGTGCAGGCCTTTCTTGAAGGACATCACGGCGGAAGCGGAAGAGGGCCGCTGGGCGGCCTCCTGTGGCGTGCGTCATCTCGCCGGTGGGCTCTACCACGGCAGAGGCTTCGACCAGACGGCGGAAATTCTGCTTGTGAAGATGGCGGCCAGAGATCGCCTCAGCCGTCCGCTGCAGGGCGGTCAGCGTGAAGGTTTCGGGCATAAGCTCAAAGATAACAGGACGATATTTGATCTTGGCACGCAGCCGCCCCATGGCGGTGGCCAAAATCCGGCGATGGTCAAAGCGCAGCGGCTCTCCAAGCCCATCAGGCCCGGCGGTGTTGTTGGCGCGCGCATCACGCGCTGCCTCAGCTACAAGGCCAGATTCATAAAGCAATTCATAGCGTTCGAGGACATTCTCATCATCGAAACGCGCGCCCTCAAGGCCGAACAAAATCCGAACGCGTTCCTTGCGCGACAACCCCCGCGAGGCCGCAGCTTTGGGCTCAGCCTCGGCCCAGCGGGCCAGTGCTGGCAGAATTATGTCGTCCAGAACTGGCGGGCGGCGGTCGCGGAAATCTTCCCACGGAAAGAAGGAATACCACGGCCGAAAACCAGCCGCAGAGACCGCATCATCAGTCTCGCCAATCCGTGTGAGTGCAAGATAACCCACTGAAACGACGTGTGGATCCAGATCGCCGGCATGGGCATGGCGGCCGCGATCGCCAAAGGTGTAGAGCTGTTCGACATAGCCCAAAGGCACGCCAGTTTGGGCGCTCACCCAAGAGCGCAGACCAATTTCCAAAGTTCTATGCGCGATGGGGTCAAATGGACCGGTCGGCAAAGCTGCATCGGCGTCGACTGTGCCAGATTTCGCAACCAGAATAACGGGTTGGTCGTCCTGCACCGCCACGATGGCGGCGGTCAGACCAATTTCAACCGGCATGCTGGGCGCATTGGGACGCGTCACGACGGGTCCTCATTATCGGATTGAAGTTCTTGAAAACGCTTCAAGAATAAATCTTCCGCGTGATCGGATGGAATCGGTTCGAGCAAATGTTCCAGATTGCGCATCGCAATGGCGGGCCGCCCGAAAAACTTTTCAGCCTCATCTGCGCCAAAACCCGCAAGCCGTGTCGCCTCAATATAGGCGGCGGCGGTATCTGCCTTTTTAATCAAGCGTTGTGCCGCGATAGGTGTTTGATGTGGCAATGAAAAACGAATGTGAATGGCAGTCAGAATACGATTTTCAACGCTCTTATAGCTATCGCCAACCGCCGCTTTGAAGGGCGAGATGATATCGCCAATCACATATTCGGGCGCATCATGCAGCAGCCCCATCATGCGCCAACGGGTCGGCAATCCAGCATCAAAAGCGGCCATCACCTGCTCAACGAGAAGCGAGTGCTGGGCGACAGAAAAGATATGTGGGCCATGGGTTTGGCCGTTCCAACGCGCTACGCGGGCAAGCCCATGGGCGATGTCTTCAATCTCAACATCGAGCGGTGAAGGGTCCAGCAGATCAAGCCTGCGACCCGACAACATGCGCTGCCATGCGCGGGGCGGTTGCGCGCTCATGATTTTTTCTTCCCCAAAGTGAGACATTTTTTGTGGCAATGACAGCCGACGAGATGATCGTTGACCATGCCCACAGCCTGACAAAATGCATAGACGATCACGGGGCCACAAAAGTTGAAGCCGCGTTTGCGCAAATCTTTCGACAATTTCAAAGACATATCGGTTTGGGTGGGCATGTCGCGCATGTCGGTCAGCTTCGATTGCAGCGGCTTGCCGTCGACGTACGACCACAGATAATCCGAGAAGCTTCCCGTCTCTTCCATCTCCAACCAGATGCG
>CAIUDK010000061.1 GCA_903897875.1 uncultured Hyphomicrobiales bacterium | reverse complement strand
TTCAATTTATTCGAGGTGCGTTTTATAAGCGAGATATGCCTCGTGATCAAAACAACAAAATGTCACATTCAAAGGCCTTTCTGCTGTTGCTAAAGCAGTTTCCTCAGTCGCTATTTTAATAGCCTGCATTAGCGGGTATCTATATATGCCGGTGCTGATTGCAGGTATCGCAACGCTATCAATTTCGTATTCTGCAGCTATTTGAAAAATTGACTTGTAACAACTTCTCAGTTGAAGTTCCTCATCGCGTGTTCCATCAAAATATTTTGGGCCCACGGTATGAATCACATATTTAGCATTCAATTTGTAAGCATTGGTAATGACTGCAAACCCAACTGGGCACCCACCAATATCTAAACATTCTTTCTCTAGATCCGGTCCAGCCGCCTCATGGATGGCGCCGCTGACACCGCTTCCAGCTAGCAAACTAGTGTTTGCAGCATTCACAATGGCGGTGATTTTCATCTCTGCTATATTACCTAAATGAAGATTTATCATTTAATCCACCCTAGATAAAAAGCTTTAGATTTCCTTAGCTGTAAAAATTTTTGCAGCCGTATTTGATCCGCCATTATAGCCAATACAAATTATTCTTACTTTTTTTCCAGCGAGTGGTCTTTGATTTCCTCGTTGGTCGATGGGTATTTGATAAATGGCATATGCTCCCTTTGTTTGTAGATCATATGTCCTGAAATCACCGCTAAATTGAATATATTTTTCGTCTTTGATAACCGCCAACAGGGTTTCAAAAATTTCTAGTTTTTTCTTAGTCCAAGTCGCTATTTCATCAAGTTGTTTCAATATTGGTGAGGCCGCATCATCTGCTGAATATTCGTCTTTCTCGAGCTTCATGACAGACATTTTATTCCTCTTTTTTTATTTTATGGCATCGCCGGGAAATCTTTTCGCTGAAAGCCCGCAGTCATGTCTTTGAGCCTCTGTGGCGCAATGACTTCTACTTTGTCGCCCCAGGAATAGAGATACCAAGCCATTTCTAAGTGACCTGAGGATTTGAATTTGACGATGAGTGATCCGTCAGCTTCAAGCTCTTCAGTCTGCTGAGGGTGAAATTGGTAGGATTGGGCTTGTAGGGCGGCCTCTGGTGCAAACCTCCAAATGATCTCGCCAAACTCATCATCGCGTTGATAAACGCCGAAGGCTTTGTTGGCATAGTCTTGGAGGCTAAAGCTGTCTGACCTTGTGAAATACTCATCTGAAATTTCAACTGAGGTGATGTTGTCCATGCGGTAGGTCTTCATTGTTGGGCCGCGGCTGCTATTTGGATCTTCCGCCACAAGATAGCGCCTGATGCCAGAGAGGAAGCCGTAGGGCGCGACCGCCCTTGGTATCTCCGATGTTTGAAAATTGGATTTGTATTTGATCGTCACAAGGCGACAGGCTTTGATTGCCTCGACAAGCTGCGCATGGACAGTGGCGTTGATTTTGGGCTTTGGGCCAGGTCGAGCTATAAAGCCCTGAGCTTCGAGCAACGCATCGTAATCGGGCTCAAGGCGGGGTTTAGAGCGGGGTATGAGGCCAAGCACCTTATTCCTCAGCGACTTTAGCGACTGAGCCTCTGGCACCAGTCCTGAGCGCTCCAAATGGCTAATGCCCAAGTCAATTGAGGCTAGTTCGTCCGCTGAGAGAGAAATAAGATCGCGCAGGTGCAAGCCATCCATGCGCCAGCGCTTGTAGTTATCATTTCCATCAAAGATCTCCACGTCTGGGAATTGAAGCTCTAATGCCCGCATCATGCGCTGGGCTGTCCTGTGAGAGACTTCGAACTGTTCACTGACGTCGTCTAACGAGACGCCATAGTGGCGAGACGAGACCATTGTTGCCAATTGGATCAATTGCTCAGCTTTGGAATAGGACATGTCGTCTCCCCCTTACGGAAAGGCGTAAACGTCGCCCATGACAGAAACTGTCATATGTGAGCGTTATTTCATACCCCAGCGAGAGCTTTGCTTGTTCTTAGTTCTCAGAAGTAAGACCTTGGATTGGTCATGGGGGATTGAATAATGATTCGTAAGTTTGCGTATGCGTCTTCGGTAGCTTCAGTTTTGGTTGGTTCTTATGCCTTGGCAAAAGACGTGATCGTTGATGCAGCCCTATTTACAGTCAAAATATCCAGCGCTGTTGAATATCCGTTTGGGCAAGACTTCAAAGGAACGTCTCGTGGAGCAGGGTTCTTAGTTGATCGGGAGCGTGGCTGGATTTTGACCAATGCTCATGTCGCAAGATGGTCCCCTGCCAATGATAAGGTAAGCTTTAAAGACCATCCTTATGTCAAAGCGGAGAAAGTCTATGTCGATAATCATTTAGACATGGCTATTTTGAGGGTTGATCCCGCCAATATTCCGGCAGAAGCAGTAAACGCAAATCTTGAATGTGATGCCGAGTTAGCCCCAGGCCAGCCCGTGATTGCCTTCGGGCACCCTTGGAACCTTGATTACACGGCAACGCGTGGCATCATCAGCGGTACTAAAGTTTTGGACGGCGTTGAGGCTCTGCAGACAGATGCGGCTCTTAACCCAGGCAATTCGGGTGGGCCACTCTTTGATGAAAAAACCGGCGCTATTGTTGGCATTAATGAGTCAATTATCAATAAAAACGTAGCAGAGGGCTTGAATTTTGCCGTTCCAATCAAATTAGCATGCACTGTTTTGAACCTATTGAAAGCGGGCAAAGATCCAGCTCCTCCAGTGCTCCCTATTTCATTTGCGACGACAATTCAGGATCGGGAGCTCGTAATAGCCAATGTCAAAGATTCATGGGCTGATCAAATTAAAATTGGAGATCGCGTCGTAGCTGTAAATGGCGATAGGCGCGCACGCTATGCCTCTCGTATGTTAGATTACATGAGGGGAGCCGATCAAGTCACATTGACACTATACCGCAATGATCGGGAGCAGGATATTAAGCTAGATATTCCGGCCGACAAGGATCACATGAAGCGCTTGGGCGTCTACGCCTCAGGGATGCTAATTGGTCAGTCAACCATTTATGGTGACGACCCAGATCCAATGTACGTTCATTTTATAGACGACGCCTCGATCGCCGAGCAGGCACAGCTAAGAATGGGCGATCAAATTATTTCTATAAATGGCGTGAATATAAAAAACTATGGAATGTTGCTCGATGCATTAAAGGCTGGAACTAGCAAAGAAGTTGAGTTTGTCATTAGACGCCGACGCCTTCCAGCGGGAAGCAACAGATTCGATTTCTTTGTCAGAAAAATGGATGTTGAAGACGTGTTTGTGGTTGATGAGGTAGGAGTGAAAAAGTCATGATGTAAATAATCAACTCATTTAGACACTGGGTGATCCTTTCACAGGATGTCAGCCGGTCAATGTGAGTTCTTTCAATAAGCATCCCATCTTCCCGTTACAAAAAGCGAGCGAGTAAAGTTGACTGGCTTCTTCTTTTGACGGGAAGATATTGAGATCAATGTTCAGTTTAATTTTTAGAACCAGGTTTAGCCGCTCTATAAAATCGACAGAAAACCAATTCGATTTTGCAGCATTGGTTGACCAATGAAGATAGCCCACTAAATGCTCTGGATTAATTGGCTCGCCTAATATCTGACTGAGCCTTTCCGCGGTCACTTGAATTTCGTGACGTGCCTCTGCAGGATGGCTAAATTGGATATTTCTTGATAGCGCTAATGACGGCAGAATAATCGCATGTAGCTTTAGCTCTTCTACGATGGCTTCAAATACGCAAAAGCTCACAAGATCTGGCAACATATTTCTGCGGCTGCAACAAAGCCCATAGCCAAGATAATCCCGCGCTGTCCCACTCAGGCGCTGAAAGCCATCCAAATCAATATTGGCTCGAGCTAATTCCTTATCAATACTGACGTTCGCAAGTTTTCCAAACCAGCCGCCTTCGTGTTTATCAAGTTGAAATAATCGCCTCAGATATTCATCCAGAGTTGGCGTGAAGCGAGCTTTAGGAGCGGGGTGATATTTCTTGTCCATTGGGCATTCATCATTATCCGATGCGTTCTCAGCATCGTATTCGTAAAAAATATCATTCACGAAATCGGTCATTTCAAAAATATCGATATAGGCCGGCCATTCCTTGCAATTCAGGAATTCCGAAAAATAATGGGTTTGTAATTGGAGATCCGTGGCTCGGATGTCGCTCATCTTGCTATCCGAATTTTTAAGCAAATCGCACAAGTGAGCGATGTTGCAAAAGCGGTAGTTGTCGATCAAAGACACGATATCCAGCCTTTCGGTCTCATTGAAGATGCTAAGAATAATATTTGCTTTAGTGGCATGTCATAAGCTGTCATGGAGCAATTATATCAGATGCTATTTATACTTATCACAGATAAGATACTTTAATTAGAATACATCTATTGCTTACGTAAGGTTAGGCCGTGTTTATTCTTATATTCAAAGCCTAAGCTTTGTATGACACGTTTTTTTGGCTTTTTTGAATTTATATTGTCTATTTGAAGTCATAAGCAATTTAAGCGTTCGATAATTATTTCCAAGATTAGCTAAATAGAACTTTCTGATCCTATTGGGGGCAAGCTTTATGACTATCAGCAAAACTATTCTGGCAATATCCGCATTCACATTTTTGTTGATTGGACCCAGTCAAGCCTTAGAAACATACTGCCGTGCAGGAGGTTCTATAAAGCTATATGACGGAGCAAATGAAAGTGCGACATGGTCGGTAACGACTACAGGCGCTCGTCGTGTTCAGGTCTTAGGGCGACAGAAGCCCACGCGTGGGTGTTTATTTGGCTTTCAGGCTACAGGCAAGATAATCAAAAATGAATTCATTCAGAGGCCGACATTAGGTCGATCAAGATTTCCCAATAAATTCAGTCTTTATTACGAAACAGATCGCGTTGGCAACGATCAGGTCTCTTACAAAATTACTTGGGAAGATTGGACATCAAACAAGATTGCGTCCGCAATAATTCGGCTGAACATTCAGGCGATTGATCATCCTTATTAAATTTTGAAGATTCAATGAATTCCTCTCAAGCGCGCACTGGAGAGTCTTGAATGACATGAAGCTTTGATCGTCTCTCTTAAGAATTCAATCTGTTGTGTTGTTATGTAAGCTGTGGAAGATTGTTATGAACGCTGTGAATGAGATTGTAGATGCAAGCTTATCCAAGATTGCTCCGTTGTTCGAAGGTGACCCGCAAGCGATCAATTATTGTAAGGTCCACTCATTCCGCTATAAAGTTGATCTCGCAAACATTTCTAAGATATTGCCAATTGGCTCACGGGTCCTAGATTTCGGAGCGTGGCCATATGTTATGAGTGATGCTCTCAGTTCTTATGGCTTCTCCGTCGTAGCCGGTGATATTTATCCAGAAAAGTGCCTGTTAACATCTGGTCGCAATTTTGAGCTCTATAAGTGTGACGCCAACAAGCATCAGACAATGCTTGAAAGCGACACTTTTGATGCGGTCATTTTCACGGAAGTGTTTGAGCATATATACAATAACCCAATCAAAGTAACAGAAGAGTTGAGACGGATTCTTAAGCCGGGTGGTTTACTTTATCTCACTACCCCAAATGGATTTGGTAGCCGAAAGTTAGCAAAGATTTTCAGAACGGGATGCTTCCAAAACGTTTTTAGCCAGTGGAACTCTCTATCTACTACCGGTCTTATGGGGCACGTTACTGAATACACTCCCAAAGAGATCCATAATTTTTTGATCAGCTGTGGTTTTATCGACGTATCTGTTACGACGCAGAATGTTTATAAAAAAAAGAACCTAGTCGAACATTATTTCTGGAGATTTGTTACTGGGTTGTTTCCATTGAAAAAGGAGACCATCGTTGCAGTGGCCTATAAGCCGACTGTTTTTCCAACGTAGTTTTTTGGTTTCGTCACGTCAGTATGGGCAAACCCAGATTTTAGATCCGGATTTTGAGTAGGTACGGATTCACTTTGGGCCAATCTAAAAGGGGCGGTTAAGCGTACTAGTCGAGCCTACACGCCAGACCTCATCGGTGCACTCGGCAATCACAGCTCCAGCCCCACAATACTCCAGACTAACAAATAATCCGGGCCTATTTATAGGGAGTTGTGTCACACCGAAAACCCGTTTATGCGCGATAGGCTAAAGATGATCGCTAAAAATTATAAGTCATGAACCATGAAACTTGGTTCATGACTATCATTTGGTGTAAATTCGAAGTCAAATTCCACCCAACTCAAATCTCGTTGATTTCTTTTTCAAGGAGCTTGAATTTGTCTTTGATTTTTTCACCTGAATAAAAGGCTAAGAGATCTTGCTTCGATAATGTTCCTTCTTGAAGGAAATTCAAAAGATACTCGCAGCTGAATTCGATCGATAAGGTTGATTTTTCTAGCTGCTTGAGAATTTTGCGATTGTTGTCGATGTTATCTTCAACCATTGAACGTATCGAAATGACATCCGTCAAATCTTTGATGACGCGGTTCATGATCACAGCCAAAAGCTCTTTGTCGAGTTCAATCTTTTTGACATTGACGGCGATATCTCTGGCGAGTGAATAGGCAATGGCGAGATTTGAATACTCACCTGCCAGCGATTTCACGATTACGATGAACCCAATCTCAGGAATGTATTTTATGTTTTGAACAATACTAAGGATTTTAGGATCAACTTTTTCGGCATCAAAGACGATGATTGAAACCTGAGCATCTCGATTGGCGGCAGATTCAATCAGCTGGTTCCAGGCTGTATCCGATTTCTTTGTAAAAACGTCCTTCGAGTTAATTTCTCCGAGTTTTAAACTCTTGTCGAATTTGCATTCAATAACGATCCTGAGGTCTTCTCTTTCACCAATGCTACAGACAATATCGCCAGTTTTATTCTTAGGTATTGATCCAGAAGTGTTTCCGGTAAGTTGGGCTCGATCAGTCCATGCTTGTTTTTCAAAATAATTGTTTAGAAATGCAGCGATATCATTTTCCGCTACGACGCCCATCGTGGCCGATTTAAAGAACAACTCCTTCTTCATATCGTAAATGATCTTTAGGCTTTCAAGCTGGGTACCCAGTTCGTTGGCTGTCTTTGATAAGAAGGTTGAGAGCCTATCTTCTTTCAAGGCGAGAATGCCAATATAGAGCGCTTTAAATAATTGATCTTCACGCTCTGTGACCGGAAGCTTGTCAAAATAATTGAACACAATCTCATTTGAGATTTCTAAGGATTTCACCTCGACTCGTTGTTGTTTTTGATTGAGAGTGATCGAGGTCAATGTCTTGCTCCTAGGTTATCAGTGCAGGTGTGGTGAGAGGAAGATATCTACTGACGGTTCAATTCAAACGCAGTTAGGTTCGCTTCCGATGTTTCGAATTCTGTCTCGCTCAGATGCCCGCGAAACAGTTCATATCTCAGGAACACGCGATAGGTGTTGATCACATCGCATTCGCAATATTTGGAGATTTCCGCAATCTTGCCAGCTTTGAAATAGTCTTCCACCTGCGACCCATCAATTTCAGATGGTTTCCCGGGCAGACCCAAGATCTTGCTGATCTCGTCCAGTTTCACTTTTGCAGACGCGCCGAACGAGGAGAGCTCATCACAGAGATCCAGTGCATCTTGGCTATAGCGATTGAAGTAGTTGCGCGCTGAAAGACCGGGGGCTGAGACTTTGTGGATCATTGCCCGATAGCGGACAACGGGTAGGTCAAAGGCCGATCCGTTAAAGGTCACGAGTTGGGGGCGAAGGTCCGCAATTTTGTTGACGAATGAGGTTATGAGGTTCTTCTCGGATCGCTCACCAACATGGGGCGCCCCAATCGAGCTGACGCGCCAGCCTTCATCCGTGCGTTCGGCAATCACAACTCCAATGCAGACAATCGAATGATAGATGTGCTTGGGAAACTTATCCCCCATGAGGGCTCGGATATCCTCAATGGACTTGTCGGTTAGGCTATTAGCAGCAGCATATCCTTCGACATCGGGAATAGTCTCAAGGTCCCAGACGATGATGTGAGCTGCCATTGTGTGACCTTGAAAAGAGGAACAAAGTATCAGTTCGTTGTATCAGGCACCTAAAGGCTTGGTATGTCAAAAGCCGTCATGCTGTTGAGTGTCGTATTTCGCATTTCACGATTCACATCGATTAGCAGCACCTTGTATTGTCCGAGGTCCATGCTAGCATAATCCAACATCAAGAGATGGGCATGCTGTCCATCACCAACCGATCCGGTCAGGACACGGTGGTTTCTGCTCTCAGCAGGATGTGGCCCCGACGGGCAAACATCGGGCCATATCCTCCGTTTTGGAGGAATACAAAGTGACAGTTTCCAGACGCACTTTTCTCACAGGTCTTTTGGGTATTATTGGCTCGTCATCCGCCGACCATCTCACCAAAAGAGTTCAGGATTTTGGTCAACCGATTCTTCTGAATCCACATGAAGTGAAACAAACGCTGCATATCTACGAAGGCGGCATTATTTTACTTGGTCCGGAAGAAAGCTTTGATCAAAGGCGGCCAACCTGGAGGCAAATATTTGAGGCTGAGGGTTACCCGATAAATGATCCCGATCAGGTTCTCAAACTTCTTGCGGGAAAGGGCATGGAAATCGATGAGCTTGATGAACTGGTATCAGACGTTTGTTGGCCAATGGCTCAGGCCTGTACTTGGAACCCCATGTCTATGGCGGCTAGGCTCTTGGATGGTCTGAAAATTGGCCCTAAATTCCGGTCGAGAGCAGCAGGTATAGGTCAGCTCAATTTTCATTACGGTGACAATCACCCCGGCAGCAGCGATGTTTGGGTTGAAGTTGAAGATGACGTGTCTGTGTCACTGCTGCAAGCAAGGCTCATTGAGCTTAATCAGCCAATCAAAGTAATCATGGAGATTCCTTCGATTTGGAAGAGCTCATAATCAGAACAAAGATAGCTGCGGGCCACTGCAGCTATCTTGCAGTTATGGCGAGCAGTTGAATCAAAACGTGCCAAAGAAAGGCATGCATGCGGCTCGATTTATAATTTTACATCGGCCTCGCGCTGAAATCTTTTGATGCCTGATACAAGCCAAGGCCGCCCATATTCATTACGTTACCGATAATAAATATTGCCCGTTATATTGATCGCCCCCAGCGCTTCGTCTCGCTTCCGCCCTTGGCACAATATCACTTCAACATGCTGCCTATCCTACTTCCTCACGAATCGCCTCAAGCTCCCAAGGGATGATGTGAGCAGCCATGGTGCGACCTTAAGAATAGAGGTTCATTCCCAATTTTTTTGTATTCTGGTGGCGTCAAAACGTGTCATCCCCCATATCTATAGGGCTACATGTAGTAAGATAAATTATCCTCGGTATGAACCAATGAACCCATTGCAGATACCCTCAGACGATGTTTTGTTGAGAGGCATATAAGCGAGGTATCCAATCATGACTAAAGATAAATTCAACATAGAGAAAACCCATGCCGGTTTCCAATTTGTGATACCAGGAACCGAAAAGGCGAAAACACAATCACGTGTAAAATATGCGATCGACGGTTGCCAGTTCATATTCCCTGGGACAGACAAGATCAGCAACAAGGAAATGCTTGCAAGGTCGCAACAGAAACCTACTTTAGCAAAAGTTGCCCAGCGCAACTTAAGTGAAACGCCTTTATTTA
>CAIUDK010000060.1 GCA_903897875.1 uncultured Hyphomicrobiales bacterium | reverse complement strand
TAGCTCTTGGGAGCTTCCGTCACATCATTGGGTGTCCACAACAACACGCCCGCCTCATAGGGTGGCAGTTGAAACTCAAAGCCCTGCGACTTTGCATTGATTGCGGCAGCCGCATCGCGCCCCTCATCGCTCAAGGCTTTGGCACTGAGCTGCACCCATGGGCCATCAATCGTCACCAAAGTGATTTCAACACCATCTGTTGTGGCAATCACCATGCGGCGCGTGTCAGTTGGCACAGTGGATGAGGCACGGCGCACATCTTCAAACGTGATGGCTTCGGCAAACATATTCACTTGCGCAAGTTTGGATTGAACGGCGGTGCGACCGTCTGGTACTTTATCCAGCTTCAGATTTTTATCTTCTGCCAAAATTTTAAGGGCATCAGACTTGCCGCCTGACAGGCTGATTGAGCTCGCCGCATCCCGCTTGAGGGCCACCAGAGACACATCAAACCAATCGGTGCGACGTTGTGGCACGCGCACTTCTCCACGCGCCAACCACGTCTCTGGGCCATTGCGGAAGCGGATATATTGGCCACCTTGTGCGCCAGCCAATGTGGCCTCGCGCCCACCCACAATCAGGCTGCCGATGATCGTGCCATCATTGGCGCGTAGTGTCAGTTCCCGGCCCAACCCAATCGCATCGGGTGTCAGTGTTTGGGCAAGCCCAATCTCACCATAGCGCGCCGCATCGCGTGTGCGGGCTTCTTCAAACGTGAGGGCGGCTGCGCCAGACATCAGATCGCGCAAAGTGTCGATCTTCACTGGATAGCCCGAAGCGCTATCAACGAAGAGATCGCCTTTGCGCTCAACAGTGAAGGTGGTTTCGCCTTCTTTGACCACGATGGATGTCACATCATTGGCGCGCGTCAGTAGAGCTGGCAGGACGCGCTCTCCGCGCCTGTCAGCCGCGATCTGCTTGCCGGGGCCGGGCGAGAGAGTTGCCACGCCCACAACAGAGGCAGCGGTGAGGGCGGTGAGGACTGAGAGATGTTTGAAGCTCATGCTCATCTTAATGGCCTTGATCTTGTGCGGGCTCGTTTTGGGTCTTTTGCGGCACAGGTTTGCGCGGGCGTCGCATGGCAAAGATCAGCGCAATCAGGCCAGCCAGTAATGGCACTGCGCCCACGTTGATCGCGGTGATCCAGCTCTTGAGAGAATCCACATTGCTGCGCAGCGCAAATTGCACATCGCGCAATTCTGCCCGGATGCTCAGAAGCTGACCACGGAATTGCTCGATGGTTTTCACCTGATCGGCGGTCAACATATCGGTCGAGATTTCCGTGCCGCGTGGCAGGCTGGCGAGCTTCTGCTCAGTCTCTTTCAAGCGTTGTGTCAGCTCTTGCTCTTTGGCGCGATAGCGTGCGTCGGCATCAGCCTCCATAGCTTGAATGCGCTCGAAGGGGCGATAGGAAACGCCGCGTCCACGCAAATCACCAAGGGCTGCGCCACCGGCCATTTGCTCAATGGCGTTGATAACGAAATCGCCATTGTTGGCGAAGGATTGCGCAACCGGCGAGCCGCCCATATTGCGTACCTGCACCCAATTGCGATCCATCAACATATCCGCGTCACCCACAAGAATAACATTGGTGGGCTTGGTGGATTGGGTCGCAGCACCTGCTGGATCTGATCCCTCAGGCGCTTTTTCAAACGCCGATGTCAATGTGCCCGTCAATCGTCCAGCAATGATGGGTGGGCTTGTGGCCGCTTTGAAGGACGGAATGAAACGGCGCGGATCACCACCGCGCTCAGCCGAGAGGGCAGCGTCTGTTGTACCAGCGCGTGCAGAGCCACTCACAAGAGGGCTCAGTGTGACGCCGTCCTTGGTGGTCTCAAATGAGCCAGCGGTTGTCATCACAAGGGCCGCGACTTGCGCAAGAATGGCTTCGTTCTTGGCAAAGGCATTTTCACGCAACGCAAGCCATGGCAGATTTTGGGCTGACACTGCGCGCCCATCAATCATGCGTTCTGTTTGCAACGCAAAGGCTGGATCAGCAACCGAGCGCGATGTGTCAAACTTCACGCCCCAAGAGCTCAAAAGCGGTTCAAGATTTGAGGATGCATCGGGGGCAGGGCCGCCGCGCATATCGGTTTGGCTCTCGGCGTAAGGATCGACGAAGATCATCGTCGCGCCACCTTTGAGCACCCATTGATCGATGGCAAACAAAGTTGTCTGCGGCAGATGTTGGGGATGGACAACCATCAGCACGCGCGTGTCGGCTGGCAGCGAGCCTTGCTCTGGATTGACCATGCTGAGCGTGAAGAACTGCTTCATCTGAACCAGAATCTGCTGCTCTTGCTTGCCCATTTGCGGATTACCGCTGAGGCCAAGACCATCAATGATGCTCACAACAGGCTTGCCGCGTCGGCCAAGCTCGGCGACCAGACGTGTCAGATCATATTCCAAAAAGGCTTCGCGCTCAGGCGCAAAGGACGCCATTGTGGCTCGGCCCGTTGTGGAATTGGTGGCGGCCAGTCCAAAGAAAATCCGGTCGCCATTGGGCGCTTGGAAAGGGCTGAGGCCAAAGGCCACGGCGCGATCTTCTTCTTCAGAGAAAGGCTTGGGATCAATGACCTCAAGCACGATGCGACCATCCGAGCCAGCCGCATAGGCTTCCAACGTCGAGCGCACGCGCGTGGCAAAGGCCATCAATTGCGGGGCCTGTGTGGTCAGGCTTGACGACATGAAAAAGCGAAAGCGCAGCGGCTCGTTGATCTCTTTCAACAGCGTGCGCGTGCCTTGCGATAATGAGTAGAGATGTTGCTGCGTCAGATCCGCGCGCACATTGCTAAACAAATGCGAGCCCAGAAGATTGACGCAGATAAAGATCACAGCGCCAAGGCCGGCTGCAATCATCGAGAGGCGACGGGTGGAGAAAGTCATCATGATCTCAAGCCGCTTTTTTGACGTCGATCACCAAAACATTCAGCCAGAGGCAGAAGGCGATCAAGGAAAGGAAAAAGATCATCGCAGGCATTTCAAACACACCATCTGTGATGCGTTGAAAATGGCCGATGAACGACATGGAGCCAATGGCTTCAATGAGCAGAGCAGGGGCCCAAGGGCGCAGGCCCGCCAGCACAAGATCATAGCCGGCCATCACAAACAAAAAGCCAATGGCGGCCGCGCCAATGAAGGCCAGCACTTGGTTTTTGGTGAGCGCTGATACGCAAGCGGCAATCGCCAAAAACGCGCCAGACATCAGCCATGAGCCCAAATAAGAGGCCAGAATAATGCCGTTGTCAGGTGAGCCCAGCCAGTTGACTGTGATCCAGAGCGGTGTCGTGAGCAACAGTGCCAGACCAGCAAAGGCCCAAGCAGCGAGCCATTTGGCAATCACCAATTGCCATGTGCGTACAGGCAGCGTCATCAGCAATTCAATGGTGCCATTGCGGCGCTCTTCCGCCCACAAGCGCATTGCGATGGCTGGCATGAGAACGAGATACAACCAAGGATGCCAGACAAAAAAGCCCGACAGATCGGCCTGACTGCGCTCAAAGAAATTGGCCATGAAGAAGGTCATGCCCGAGGCGAGCGCCAGAAACACAAAGAGAAAGACAGCTGCAAGGGGCGTGGCAAAACAAGCTGCGAACTCGCGGCGGAAGATCAGGTTAATTGCGTGCATGATTAGGATTCCACTCGGTCGCGGGTGATGTGGCGAAACACATCATCGAGCTTGGCAGGGTGTGCTGAATTAGGACCCATGGCCAACAGTTCGGCTGGGGTGGCATCCACCAACATGCGGCCGCGCGCCACGATGATGGCGCGGGTGCAGATGGATTCAACCTCTTCAAGAATATGGGTGGAGACGACAATGGCCTTGGTGGGGGCCAGCGCGCGGATCAATTCGCGCATCTCATGCTTTTGGTTGGGATCGAGGCCATCGGTGGGCTCGTCCAAAATCAACACATCCGGATTGTGGACGAGGGCTTGGGCAATGCCGACGCGACGCTTGAAGCCTTTGGAGAGCGCGTCAATGCGCCGGTCCCAGACTTCGGCCAAATCCACGCGCTCAACCAATTCAGCTAGGCTTTGATTGGCCTCGGTGCGGGTTAGGCCGCGCATGGAGGCCACAAAATTAAGGAAATTGGCGACGCTCATGTCGGGATAGGCGGGCGCACCCTCAGGCAAATAGCCAAGCTTTCGACGCGCTGGAATGGGGTCTTTGTGGCTATCAAAGCCAGCAATCAAAGCTTGGCCAGAGGTTGGCTCCAAAAAGCCGCTGATGATCTTCATGGTGGTGGACTTGCCAGCGCCATTAGGGCCCAAAAAGCCAACAACCTCGCCGCGATCGACAGAGAAGGAAATGTTATCGACGGCGGTAAAGTCGCCAAATCGCTTCACGAGTGCTCGGGTTTCCACAAGCGCCATATAGTTCTCTCCCGCATGTGCCGCCTTTGGGGCGGCTCTTTGAGTGCATCTTCTAGCAGCGTCTTCAAGGTAGTAACAGCCACGCCAGCGTCAAGATTGGGTCTTTTTGGCTGTGGCGTTTAGGGGCTTCCGATCTGGCCATGCGTCCTCTAGTCTCTGAAGCAGCTAATGGGGATCGTTATGTCGATGAAATACCGCCGCAATGAGGCCAAGGACTGGGCGCGTGAGCATATGCGGGGCATCTGGGCTGCCGCACT
>CAIUDK010000059.1 GCA_903897875.1 uncultured Hyphomicrobiales bacterium | reverse complement strand
ATTCAAAGTGTCTGCAGCGACAGCCGCAATCCCTCCGATATTGCCCTCATGAAAATGGCGATCGCGATAGTGCAGCGCCCGTTGCATTGCGGACAAAAGTTGTACCGTAGGATACGGATCTACAATACAGTACTTAAACGGTTCTTGAAGCGCGTCTGTCAATGGCGATAACATAAAAACCTCCTAAAACGACCTGATATAATGCCCCCCCCCCACGTACTACACGCCTAAAAAGGACTCGATGTAAAGGGAGATGCATTCCGTTTCTCCGCGGATCAACGGTTCTGTGACAGCTGTATCCAAAGTCATCCATCGATATTCCGTGTGTTCCTCGGGATTGAGCTGAATGGCAGGCTGCCCATCCAGATGCTTCGCAAACATATAGTAAACAAAGTCTACATGCGGGTAACGGACGTACACTTTCTTCACAAACCGGGGAGGGCTCTCGCTGAAATCAAGTCCCGTTTCCTCGAACACTTCGCGAACAACTGCTTCTTCGACGCTTTCCCCTTTTTCCACGTGTCCTCCCGGCATCCCCCAGGTATTCGGCTCCGAAATAAATGACTGCCGCTTCAAAAATAAAACACGATCTCCGACCGAAATATAACATCCTGCAATGTGCTTTTTAGGACGAAAATTTTGTGGCGGCTCTTGAAACACAAAGGCTTCCGCAAACAACGCGCCCATCCACAAAAATAAGAATAAAAATCGCAACATCTTGACGATACCCCCGATCCCTACGCGCATGATCCCTCTTCAAAAAAAATAATAAGAGGCGAGTCTATATCGAACGGGCGATTTTATCCAACAAATTTCTAACAACTTTTTACAAAGTCTCTCCGAGGAGCCATTTCCAAATGGGAAGGATTTTGATTTGCACCTGTTGATTCTCTTCATCCATCTCTTCTAGCCCTTCTTCGTCGAATGTGAGAATGAGGCCGGTGGTTAATTGATAAGTGCGCATCGCCTCAAGCAGTCCTCGTATTTCCCTTGTTTTCACATCCGGGTCCTCTAATGTTTTTGATACTTGTATGGCATGTGAGATTTTTAATTCCGTTTTAATGATGAAATCACATTCGTATCTTTTTTTGTGAAAATAGATCTCTTTTCCACAACGCCTGAGTTCATTATGAACAATGTTTTCTAAAACCCTGCCTTGATCTTCAGAAAACCGAAATGAAATCGCTCGCCCCAACCCCGAATCTGCAATATAGATTTTCTTCTCGCTACCCATCTGATTCTTTAACGAATAATCAAATTTGTATAATTCATTGAAAAGAAAAATCTCATAAAAATAAGAGCAGTAATCCATGATCGTTTTTGGGTGCATGCCTAATGCATTTGCACAGCCCCTATAGCTAAAGAGTTTTGCGCTATTTGTAGCCAAATAAATCCCCAACTCTTTGATTTTTACTAGATTTACTTCATGACGAGACGCGATGTCTTTATAGATAAAATCTTCAAAATAACTAATAAGCAACTCTTTTTGTAAAACCGGCCGCAAAACAACCGCAGGGAATGCCCCTACCTCAAGATATTGGAGAAAATGATTTTTTATCAGGGACTTTTTAGCTGAGGAAATAGGAAGT
>CAIUDK010000058.1 GCA_903897875.1 uncultured Hyphomicrobiales bacterium | reverse complement strand
GCCAACAGATCAGCCGCAATCCAATCAGGATTGGCGGACGCATCGGCCATCACCAACACTTCGGATGGGCCGGCAATCATATCAATGCCAACAGTGCCAAACACACGACGCTTGGCGGCCGCCACAAACGCATTGCCGGGGCCAACAATTTTGGCCACAGGCGCAATGCTCTGCGTGCCATAGGCAAGAGCCGCGATAGCTTGCGCGCCACCGACGCGATAAATTTCATCCACGCCAGCGATTTTGGCCGCAGCCAACACCAGCGGATTCATAATACCATCGGGCGCAGGTGCCACCATGACGACGCGCGGCACACCAGCCACTTTGGCTGGCACTGCATTCATCAACACGGACGAGGGATAGCTGGCAGTGCCACCGGGCACATAGAGACCCACAGCCTCAATCGCCGTCCAACGCCAGCCCAGATCAACACCCAGTGCATCGGTAAAACGCTGATCGACAGGACGCTGGCGCTCATGGAAAGCAACAATGCGCTGGTGCGCCAATTGCAGAGCAGCGATGGCGGTTGGATCGCATTGCGTCCATGCATCTTCGATTTCTTGCAGCGTGACGCGAATGCCGCGCTGGGCCAAATCAATGCGATCAAATTTGCGTGAATAATCGATGAGGGCTGCATCACCATGCGCCATCACATTGGCGATAATATCGCGCACAATGTTATCGACATCTTCGGAGACTTCGCGCTTCATTGCGAGCAATGAGCGGAACTGTGCTTCGAAATCCTGATCGTTAGTCTTGAGCCACAAGGGCATACTCAACTCCTGTTAGCGTATTTATTCGCTGTCGGCTGGCGCATCATCCATGGCATGTCCGGGCTGCAAATGCGTGGTCCAGCGTGGGCCCATATCGCGCATTTGTGCTTCAAGACATTCAACATCCACCCGCACGGCTGACCCACCCGAAAAGATGAGCTGCACAAAACCTGCAGGCATTTCAGTAGGCTCAAACACAATGCTGAGCAGATTGAGCATTTCGTCTGGCTTGGATTGATCTATGCCAATGTGGCTGACGCGCAGCACGCGCTCAAAGTGGAGGCCGGCGCGCACACGCTCCATGCGCCCTTGCTGGGCAGCCACCCAATCATACCGCGAGGCGACCAGGGCAAAGCGGCGCGCTGTTGGCAGATGGACCATATCGCGCACGCGCACGACCGCGTCCTGCATATTGGCAGAGAGCACGCCAAGATCTTCGACATCCAAGGCAATAAGCCTGAGTTGTTGGGGAGAAGCATCCGACATTTATGCGATCTCCTTTCGTGCTGGTTGGGCCAAATAACCCCTAGGTGTTAGCCTCACGCGGGCGCGCAAGCAACAAGTCGTTATGATCCACTCGCGATGCGCTCGACACTGGCACCGCACTGATTGAGCTTTTGCTCAAGCTGCTCGAAGCCGCGATCCAGATGGTAGACGCGATGAACGATGGTTTCGCCCTCAGCTGCCAAGGCCGCAATGACCAGCGACACAGATGCGCGCAGATCGGTCGCCATCACAGGCGCGCCCTTGAGCTTCTCCACGCCCTCCACAATCGCCACATCATCCTCAAGCTTGATATGCGCGCCAAGGCGAGCCAATTCCTGAACATGCATGAAGCGATTTTCGAAAATCGTCTCGGTGATGCGCGATGTGCCGCCGGCCCGCGTCATCAAAGCCATAAACTGGGCCTGAAGATCGGTGGGGAAGCCCGGGAACGGTGCGGTTGAAATATCCACTGGCAGAATGCGCCCGCCATTGCGCGACACGCGAATGCCCTGCGCATTAGATGTGACCGTTGCCCCAGAGGCTACGATGGCATCAAGACCCGCCTGCAAAAGCTCTGGCCGTGCGCCTTCCAGCAGCACATCGCCACCAGTCATGGCAACCGCCATGGCATAGGTGCCAGCCTCAATACGGTCTGGCAGCACGGAATGGCGCGCGCCATTCAAACGGCCTACGCCTTCAATCTCAATCGTCGGCGTGCCTGCACCCTTGATGCGCGCGCCCATTTTGATGAGGCAGTCGGCCAGATCCACCACTTCGGGCTCACAGGCCGCATTGTGGAGAACCGTATGGCCATGGGCCAGCACAGCGGCCATCAAAGCCGTATGCGTGCCGCCCACTGTGACCTTGGAGAATGTAATGTCTGCGCCACGCAAACCGCCAGACGGCGCCTTGGCCAGCACATAGCCAGATTCGATCTCAACCGACGCACCGAGCTTTTCCAGCACCATCAAAAGCAGATCGACAGGACGCGTGCCAATGGCGCAACCGCCGGGCAGCGAAACCTTCGCCTCGCCCATACGGGCCAGCAGAGGGGCAACCACCCAAAAACTCGCCCGCATCCGCGACACGAGCTCATAAGGGGCTGTGGTATCGACAATATTGGCAGCATCGAGATGGACAATCTGGCCAGCAATGGGCTGATCACCGGGGCGCTTGCCCTCAATTTTGTAATCGACGCCGTGATTGCCCAAAATGCGCATCAGCAAATTGACATCGGCCAGACGGGGCAGATTTTCGAGCGTCAGGGTCCCATCGGTCAAAAGCGAGGCGATCATCAACGGGAGAGCCGCGTTTTTGGCTCCCGAAATGGGGATGACACCATTCAGAGGGCGCCCGCCGACAATGCGAATTCGATCCATGTGATCCTCATATACGGGGCCATGCCCCTTTAAGTCGTCTCGATGTCGTCGGGCCCAAACGTCAGCTAGGCCCCCGTCGTAAATTCTTAAAGCACAGCCAAAACAATGGCCTAGGCTTATGGTTCGTCCCGATTGGCCTTTGGTAGACTGACCTCTTGGAGCTTAGCCTCTTGATCCAGCTGCAAACGTCCCCGCGCCTGCTGTTTGCGGCGCTTGAGATTTTCCCGCAATGCCTCAGCCAAACGCTCCGCTTCGCGGGTCTTGGCTTCTTGGCGCGCAGGGTTAGGAGGCGACTCAGAAGGAGGGGACGAACTTGCCATGCTGCCTTCTTTACGGATTTGGGCCGCCCCTGACAAGGTAAGAGGCCCAGCCAAACCGGGCTAGGCTTAATGAATAAGCTCCGCTGGGCTGCACAAATTAGGCGCCAACGCCGGGCAGGCCACGCACGAGATCGTAAAAAGATGGGCCGAGCGGACGTCCACACCACACAACTTGCCGCCAACACCTTGCAACAGACAAGCCGCTATGCCAAAACGCGGCACACCCGTCGCAAGTGGCATTTGCCCTGCCCCGGACTTTAGCTGCGGTAGCTCAGTGGTAGAGCACTCCATTGGTAATGGAGAGGTCGCGGGTTCAATCCCCGCTCGCAGCACCAGTTTTATTCAACCAAATATGAAGCCTGACGCGCGCGCGATAAGCTGACGGACAGCCCAGCTAAGTTAGCTAAAGCTCACATCACATGATTTTGGCCAAGTCCTGTTAAATATCCAACGCGCTTCGATCAATATTCGCGGCGTCTTAAGTCTGTTCAAATCTAAAACTCAACTGAATCTGGACTATACACGGCCTGTAAATGCCCATAACAGGGTCAAATCAACCAAATTTGTGCCCCGTCGTGTTCAACGAGTACACCAAGACATGAAGCCCACCTCAATTCAGTATCGCCCAGACATTGATGGATTAAGGGCGCTGTCTGTTATGTCCGTTGTTGTATTTCATGGCGGCTTTGGTTTTTTGTCTGGCGGATTTATTGGCGTCGATGTCTTTTTTGTTATTTCCGGCTATTTGATTACGACAATTCTTCTCAAGGATTATGACGACCAAACATTCTCGATCGTCAACTTTTATGAACGCCGCATTCGCCGCATTCTTCCAGCACTTTTGTTGGTCATTTTTGCATCAAGCATCGGCGCTGCGTTTATTTTAGCCCCATTGGATTTTTCGATTTTTTCAAAATCTGCCAATGCAACCTTGCTCTTTCTATCAAATTTCTTCTTTTCGAGTCAGGCTGGATATTTCATGCCCGCGGCCAATACGATGCCGCTCCTTCACACATGGTCGCTGGGTGTTGAAGAACAGTTTTATGGTGTCGCCCCATTCGCGATTTTGCTAATTCGGAAATATGTCTGGGACAGACGCGCCCTCATCATCTCTGCGCTCTTTTTGATCTCGCTATCTCTCAGCGTCTACGGCGTTCAAAATGAAATGCCATGGGCGTTTTATCTTCCCCATTCGCGCGCGTTCGAGCTTATGTGCGGCGTCAGTCTTGCACTTGGCGTGATCCCCCATTTCAAAACACAATTTGCACGGCAAGCACTCTCCCTCTTGGGGCTATCGCTTATTTTGATTGCGCTCCTTTTTCTGCGGGCTGAGTCTCCCTTTCCCGGTTTCGCCGCTCTGCTGCCATCTATCGGCGCACTTCTCATTCTAAAAACAGGACGGCTGGGCGACACCACCATTTCAAAATTATTGTCGCTCACACCGCTGACATTCATCGGTAAAATATCTTATCCACTCTACCTCTGGCATTGGCCCCTGCTCTCGTTTTTCGAATATCGTTTTGGCGAGGCTCTGACGTCTTGGCATCGACTGGGATTGATTGGCTTGGCGGCCATTCTTTCCATCATCACTTATTATTTTGTTGAAAAACCGGTTCAAAATAATCGCCGCCTGTTTCCACGCAAAACCATTTTCACTGCGGGAGTTCTCATCACCGCCATCTTCTTGGTTTTTGGAGAATTTGTCATTCGCAGTGAGGGCCTTCCATCGCGGCTTTCGCCAGAGGCCGCGTCTGTTGCTCTGGAAATTTCTAAGGAATTCAAACAAGGCCATTCATGCGGCGTTGATGAATCGAATGATCCAAAATCATGTTTTCCAGAAACAGCGGATGCGAAAAATATCTCGTTCGTCCTCTGGGGAGATTCTCACGCGGGCGTCATTGCGCCCATGATTTTGGATCTTGCTGCAACGCAAGGACTCAAAGGCAAAGTCATGATCGGTGGCGGCTGCATGCCCGCCTTTGGCTTGGAGAAGCTCGGATGGAGATTCAAAAAATGCGCGCTTATTGCCAAATCTGTCCGTGCACTTCTTGAAGATCAAACCATCACGCATGTCATTCTAGCGGCGCGCTGGGCGCTTTACGCCGAAGGCGAAGCGTCGCTGAATGAAATGAACATCACCCCAAAGAAATTCAGCACAATCAGCAAAGCCGACAACCAGCGCCTGTTTGCAGAGATGTTAAACGAGGATGTTAAAGCGATCCGCGCGGCAGGAAAAAAAGTCACGATCATTGGGCCAACGCCAGAGCTCGAAATGGACCTGCACTCCGAGACGATCAAAGCGGCCATGCAGGGACGAACCAACACTTACGTGTTGGAACGCGCGAAGTTCGACGCACGCCAAGCCTTTGTTTTGAAAACCTTGAAAGAGCTTGAGACAATTGAGGGCGTTCGAATTGTCTATCCCCATGAGCAGCTCTGCTCACAAGCCCAATGCATGACAAAAGAGGGCAATGCTTTGCTCTATATTGATGATGACCATCTGAGCCCCACCGGCACGGTCAAAATATCAAAATCCTTGTCTGAGATATTCAAATAAACCAATGACCAGCGCGGTTTGACAGCCAGCGTCTTTCTAAAATCTCGGATTCAGACCGGACTCCGAAATCAATCGAATATTGGCCAAGGCATCGCCAAATGCTTAGCAATAGTCTATTGCTTGTTATAAGTGATTGCATTTTCACCGCGAATGTTAAAAGTTGAAAAATAAAAAAATGGGCTGGGAGGCTTAGTTTGAAAAAATCTTCAAAATCATTAACGCTAGCTGCGCTCTTATTGTCATGGCAGGCATTTGCTGGCTCTCAGGCCTATGCGCAAAGCGGCACTGATTTTTATAAATCCAAACGCATTTTTGTCGTCTGTTCATCGGCCCCGGGTGGCGGCTATGACCAATACGCCCGCTTGTTTGCCCGCCACATTGGCAAGCACATCCCAGGTGAACCAACAGTCGTTGTCCAAAACATGCCCGGCGCTGAGGGCATAAAAGCCGCCAATTATATTTATAACGTGGCCCCACAAGACGGCACCTTTATCGGCGCTCTGCCGCGCAGCATCGGCCTCTCAAAGATTTATTCGGTGCATGAACAATCGCTGAAATTTGATCCGCTCAAATTTAAGTGGATCGGCTCACTCAAGCGAGACATCGGTGTTCTTGTGGTCAATACCAAGAGCGGCATCAACAAGCCGGACGATCTCAAAACGCATGAGGTAACGGTGAGCTCACAGGCGATCAATTCGCCCAATTCGATCTACGCGCGCATGTTGAACCAATTATATGGTTCAAAAATAAAGCCCGTTGAGGGCTATGAAGGCTCCACAGCTGGCATGCTTGCAGTTGAGCGCTTTGAGACGGACGGACACATTACGGGCGGCACGCCAACGCCTGTCAAAAACCGCATCTTAGATTGGGCGAAAGAGAGCAAAGCAAAAGTTGTTTTGCAATTTGGCATGCATCGCGATCCCGACTTCCCTGATGCACCAACCGCACTAGAATTGATCTCCGACCCAAAGGGCCATCAGCTTTTCCAGATCGCCTTCACGGAACAAGAAGTGGGTAGCCCCTTTGTGTTTGGACCCAATGTTCCAAAAGAACAGTATGAAATCCTGCTCAAAGCCTTCAAGGAAACCTATACGGATCCGGAATTTATCGCGGATGCAGAGCGCGAAAAGGCGGCTATTTATGCGCTCAACGCTAGCGACATTATAACCCTGTTTGAAGAGGCCTATGCCTCGCCTCCAGCCGTGTTGGAAGAATTGAGACATTTGGCCGGTCATTAATCTTGATCCGTGCTAGGGAAGACGCGGCTGTGTTCATCGATGCGCACAGCCGAGCCTTCCACCCTGCCCGATTTTAAGATGATGGATAGATAGCATGCGCAAAAGCATAACCTTGGCCTTGGCATCCACATGCCTGATTGCCTCTAGCTTTTGTGCCTCTGCCTTAGATAATGCCGAGTTCTACGCGCACAAAGACATCAAGCTTGTTGTGGCAGCAGGGGGCAGCGGCAGGGCTGATGATTATGGCCGCCTCGTTGCCAAACATTTTGCGCGCCATTTGTCAGCGACAACAAAAATCAGTCTACAATTGCGGCCCGGCAATAATGGATTGATTGCCGCCAATTACATGGCATCTGCGCCCAATGATGGATCGGTGATAGCACTTCTATCGAGCACCATTGCCAGCTATCAGATCCTCAATGGTCAGGGCGTGGCCTATGATGCGGGCAAGCTCAATTACATCGGCAGACTAGCGCCCATTCCCTATGTCGCTGTGGCGTGGCACGCGTCGGGCGTGCAGACTTTGGCTGATTTGAAACAGACAGAGCTGATCTTTGGCGGCACCGCGACCAAGGACCCAAGCTATATTGCGCCCATGATCCTCAAGCGCATGTTCGGTTATAAAACCTCGGTTGTGCTTGGCTACAAAGACGACAACGAGACCAACGCTTTGCAGGCCGCCATTGATGGGCACACGCCCAATGAGCTTGATCGCGCGTTGGAGCGTGGCGAAGTGTCAGCGCGTGTTGCCACATGGTCCAAGCCCGCGGGCGCTGTAGCGCAAGATGTTTTTCCGCTTGTGCAATGGAGCGCACATTCATCGCCGTTGCTGGCGCGCGTGCCACTCATCCAAGACCTTGCCCGCACGGATGAAGAACGCAACATTCTCAAACTGCTTGTGGCCGATACTGAAATTGGCAACACGCTGAGCCTGCCACCCAATGTGGACAAGGACCGCTTAAATTATCTACGCCAAGCCTTTGCTGATCTGTTGGTTGACCCGGCTTTTTTGACGGATGCAAAAATACTGAACGTCGATCTTGAGCCCATGTCCGGCGAGGACATATTAGGCCTCGTCAATGCCACATTGAAAACGGACGGCGCGATTGTGGCGAAGGCGAAAGCGCTGTTGGAGTGATTGGTCTATGTGCGCCAGCCGCTTAGCGCTTAACCAACTTCGCTGCGCGGCCCCATATGGGTTTTGCCTCTGGCGCGCGACAATTGGATTTGCTTTTGACGCTCGCGCGCAGCCGCCTTCTTGTCCAAGGTCAACACATGCGTGCAATGCGGGCAGCAAACGCCAGCCTCATAATCGGGTGACTCGCGATCTTCTTGTGTGAGGGGCACGCGGCAGCCTGCACACAAGGTCAGCTCTTCAGCAACACGCAGACCATGGCCAAGAGCCACGCGGCGATCGAACACAAAACAATCGCCCTGCCATTTGCTCTCGTCAGGTGCGACGGTTTCCAAATATTTCAAAATGCCACCCTTGAGGTGGTACACATTTTCAAAGCCATTTTGCAGCATGAAGCTGGTGGCCTTTTCGCAGCGAATACCGCCGGTGCAGAACATTGCAATTTTCTTGTGCTTGGTCGGGTCCAGATTGGCTTTCACAAAATCTGGAAACTGGCTGAAGGACTCCGTCTGCGGATCCATCGCGCCTTCAAACGTGCCGATGCGCACTTCAACGCTGTTGCGCGTATCAACCAGCAAGACTTCTGGATCGTTCAGCAGCGCATTCCAATCTTGCGGCTCAACATAGGTGCCCACAAGCGCATTGGGATCGATGCTGGTATCGCCAATGGTGACGATCTCAACCTTCAAACGCACTTTGAGGCGCAAGAACGGCGGCGCATCTGCATAGGACATTTTATGGTCGAGGCCAGCAAAGCCGGTGATGGACTTGATGCCTTCAATCACGCTCTGCATGGAGCCCGGCGGGCCAGCTAAGGTGCCGTTGATGCCTTCCTCAGCCACCAGCAAAATGCCTTTAACATCATGGCTCTCGCACAAAGCCTGCAAAGGTGCGCGCAAATCACGGAAATGCGGCAGGCGGCCAAAATGATAGAGAGCGGCGACTTCGAAGGGGTGCGGTGACTGTGACATGGGCACTTCTTAGCCCAAAAGGGGGCTGGGATAAAGATCAGCCCCGGTGCATAGGCAAAGAAAAGCCTTGTGCTGGTCCAGCAATAGGTCGCATGGTTGGCATCTCTGGGAGTTACCAAATTGATCAGATTTAAAGACACACCTCCCGAATTGGCGGCGCCTAAGGCGACCAAAGCCAAAACCCCGCCGAAAAGCGCAGATGAACCGCAGGAGGACGCCATGGCTAAAGGCCAGATGAAGAGCAATAAAGAAGCTAAGAAGCCTAAGGCAGACAAAAATGCCCCTAAAGCTGCTGGCGGTTCTGCCTATAAGCAGACACAAAGCAAGAGCGGCCAGACGGTGAGCCCCTTTGCACCTCAAAAGTAAGTGACGGCTCAACGCTTATTGGGATGGAAGCGCGCAGCCAGTCTGCGCCTTTCTTTCCAATAGTCGGCCTGATCAGTTTTAGCTGCGGCTTTTCAAACGTCCCTTTTGACGTCTGTTTGCCTTTTGACGAATGAACGATTGCATCGGCATTTCAAACCGCAGATAAACCGCGCGCGCGCCAAACAACACCACCCCCAAATAGACCAAGAAGAAGAAATTGCTGTAGATCGGCAGCGCCCAACCCATCTGCGCCGATGTGACGATGACCAGCAGCTGCATGGGGAAATGGATCAGATAACTCGCATAGGTCATATGACCTGCCGCCTCGACAAAGGGCTGCATGCGACGCGGCACAATCACAAAATTAGCTAAGACGTAAATCAGCAACGGCGTATAGGCCATGATGAACAGCTGAGTGAAATATTTCATATGGATGAATTGGGGCACCAAAAACGCGCCCGGCATCAGCACTAGGGCCAACCCCCCGATTATCGCCAGTCCCCTTTTGTGCGCTTGAGCCCATTGCATCTGGCTGAGATTGGCCATGACTCCGCCAATATAAAACAGGGCGATGCAATCCAAAATCTTGGCTGTCGGGTTGAATATTTTTGCAAGTCCGCAGCCCAGAATAATGGCGGCTTCCATTTTGAAAGACGCGCCAAAAGTTCTCAAAACAATAAAGAATAGGATGTAGACGAGAACTTCCATCGACACCGACCAGATCGGCCCATTGAAGCCAAGTCCGCTCTCCAAGCCCCAATTGCTCGCCATAAACAGCTGTAAAATAAAGTGCGACCCATCATTGGCTGGATAGACGAGAAACACGCCCTGCTGCTGGAAATAGAGATATTGAAAAACAGCTGCGATCAGCAAAGTGATAAAATGCAGCGGATATAATCGCGAAAACCGCAGAATGAAAAAGCTGCGCGCAGACATACGCCTGGCACCAATCACATCTCGATATTTCCAAAAGAAAATATAACCGCTGATGCACCAAAAAACCTGCACGCCATAATGGCCATGCACATAGATCAAATGCAGCACAGAATAAAACGGCAAACGCACCACATCGAGATTGTAAGTCACCTCACCGCGATAGGCGAAATGTTCGCAATGAAACACAAGTACGCAGAGAGCCGCGACAAAGCGCAAACACTCCAAGCCTAAAAGCCGATCAACCGACTGAATTGAACTTTGATGTTGGGCCACGCATCGCCTTTTCCTCAAATGGCCAGCACCGCACCATTCGAAACACTTGCCACAGGCCAAAGCTAGGGGCGCCAACGCCCGGCCTCAATGGGACCAAATGCAGAGGGTCCGGCCGGCCCATGCTCAAAACGTGACGACTGACGAATATTGATTTTTATCAGTCGTCATGATTTAGAGAGTGTTCCCTCTCGCAAAAAGGATTCTGCGATGCGGATGGCTTTTTTTAAGGTGCTTACTTTACGTCAGTCCGTGTTAGCCCGCCTTGCGGTGGTTGCCCTTCCTCTTTTGGCTCTGAGCGCGTGTAAGGATGGCGAGACAGCCTCTGGCCCGCCACCGCGCACCGTTTTGGTCACCACCATTGAATATGTGCGCGAGCCGCAAACCCGCAGCCTTGTGGCCAATATCAAGCCCCGCGTTGAAAGCGAGCTTGGTTTTCGTGTCGCGGGCAAGATTGCGCAGCGCCGCGTCCAGATTGGCGATCCCGTTCGTGCTGGCCAAGTTCTAGCCACCCTCGACCAAACCGACTTCCAACTGCAGGCGGAACAGGCGGAGGCTGATGCCAAGGCCGCAAGTGTCGCCCCTCGATCAAGCCACAGGCGATGAAGATCGCGCCAATGATTTGCGCCGCAATGGCTGGACCGCGCAGGCAGCGTTAGACAAAGTGCGTTCGGCGGCTGAAGAAGCCCGCGGGCGCGTCACACGCACGCAACGCACTGTTGAGCTGACCCGCAACGCCATTAGCTATACTGACCCAGCCCCTATAAATAGGCCCGGATCTTGAGTTAGTTTGGAACGACTTGGTGCCTTATTGAGGGGGTTAGGGATGGCAAGAAAGAGGTTTACCGCTGAGCAAATCATTGGCCATTTGCGGCACGTTGAAGTGATG
>CAIUDK010000057.1 GCA_903897875.1 uncultured Hyphomicrobiales bacterium | reverse complement strand
AGCCGTTGCCGCTGCCGTGCGCGCCGTTATCAAAACACAAAAGGCGCTTGCGAAAGACATTAGTCTGGCAACCAAGGTTGGCCGCAAACTATTTCCCGCCGCTGAAGCTGAGTTGATTGCCGATGTTGTGGCGCGCGATATTACGTTTATGTCGCCCAGCATTTCGCATGAATTTGTGGGTGGTATGACCGACTTCCAGCGTCACATGGGCCTCATCTCAGGCCACATCGCATATGAAGATATTGTGGCCACGCAATTCAGTCATCTCTGGACTGCGTAGCCACTTCATTCCAACGCTTTATGGCTGCGCAATCTTGCGCAGCCGTGTCACGATGGCTTCAGGTGTCGCATAGGCCTCATCCACAATCTTCTTCATATCAGCTGCAGAGCGCGGCACATTGACGCCAAGCTTGAGACGTTCTGCATCCGCCAAAAATTCTGGATCTGCAAAAGTCTCCATCACAGCCTTTTGCATGAACGCAACGCGATCAGCCGGCACACCCGGTGGCAGCAAGAAGGGACGGCCCAACGCCAATGGCGCAATGGCGGCCTTCAACAACAATTTATCCTCGTCTTTTGTAAGAAACTGCAAAACGGTCGGCGTGTCAGCAATCGCCGCCTCAACCTGTGGACCATATTGCACAATGAAGTTGATCTTTTTATCGGCAATCCAATCCGGCCGCGTGCTCGTCAACGAGCTCCAGAAAATGCTTGGATAGCCATCAACCTCGCCGCGCTCCATCGCTAAAAAACTCTCAGTCTGGCCCGGATACCCCACAACGATCTTCAGCTTTAGACCCAGCAATTCATTCAACAAACGCGCATAAAGACTTGGCGTCGAATTGGTGCCCGACGCTGAAACCGTGATCTCTTTGACGCGAGCTTGCGCCACCGTTTTCACCGGCGACAAATGCCATGACATCAAAATGCCTGTCTCGAAACTTGGCGAGCCAATCCAGTTGAACTTTGTGGCATCATAATCGGCTTCTTTGGTGCCAAGCAGCGGCTCAAAGGGCGTATTGTTCTGCACGCCACCAATCGTTAGGCCATCCTTTGGCGCAACGCTGTAGAGATATTTGGTAGCAACAATACCACCGGCACCCGGCATATTGCGCACCAGAATGGTGGGATTACCCGGCAGATGATTGGGCAAATAGCGCGCCAATGTGCGCGACAACGTGTCATAGCCACCACCAGCGCTAGAGCTCACCACAAGCGAGATAGACTTGCCGTTGTAAAACTCAGCAGCCGTCTCCGCCTTCACACTCTGCAACGACATCAGTGCCGCTGCACAAACAGCAAGCCCCGTTGTCGTGGTCTTCGAAATGCCTGAACGTAGCAGTCGTTTCATAGATGATCTCCAAGCTAGACAGGCCGCGCCCATCACGTCGTCTTTGATTTGAAAGCAAGAAAGCCGCCATCAATCAAAAGGTCAGCACCAGTCATGAAAGAGGATTCATCGCTGGCTAAGAATACTGCGCCAGCGGCGATCTCATCCACCTGTCCCGTGCGCCCCAAAAGATAGAGCGGACCACGCATTTCATTGGCCTTTTCACGCGTGCCCCAGCGCCGCAATGTGCGCGCCGTATCAATGGCACCCGGCGATAAAGTGTTGGCGCGAATGCCATCCTCCGCATGATCGCAAGCGATACATGTTGTCAGTCGGATCAACGCCGCTTTGCTCGACGAATAGGGTGCGCGCCCGGGCACACCAATCTGTCCAAGCTGCGAGGCAATGTTGATAATGGTCCCGCCGCCCGCTCGTCGAAGCTCAGGAACGCCATATTTACAGGTTAAAAACGCACCAGACAGATTGACAGCAAGCGCACGATTCCAATCTTCAAATGAGATGGTTTCCACCGTGCCATCTGGCGTTACAGCCGCGGCAACATTCACAAGCGTTGTGAGTTTGCCAAAAGCTTCCACAGCAGCACGCACAGCCTTTTCGCAATCTTCAGGCTGAGATACATCCATCTGAAAACCGATGGCCTTGCCACCCGCTTTGATAATCTCGCCCGCGCAGGCTTGAGCCGCTTCAAGGCGAATATCGCCCACTGCAATCTGCGCGCCTTCCTGCGCAAAACGCTTGGCAATGGCGCCACCAATCTCACCGCCACCACCAGTGACCAGAGCCACCCGCCCCGCAAGGAGATATTTCTGCGTCATACTGCCTCCATTAGTGGCTATGCGCCTCACGACAAGGCAGCACCGAGAGAATCTGCGACTTTGATATCTAACCCGGTATTGCTCCTGCTGCGCAAGAGGGCTAATTCTGAAACATAACAACGGGAGAGATTCATGGCTAGAATATCGCGACTTGAAAAGACTTTGTCAGCAGAGCGCACCGCGCTCATCATGTTTGACACGCTGAATGGCTATCTGAACTCGCCCGATCCTGTGAAGCAGCAGTTCTATGCTGAGTGCAACATCATCCCAAACATGCAGCGCCTTCTCGCAGGTGCGAGACAAGTTGGCATGACGGCCTTCTATCCTTGCGGTGCACATTCTGATGATGGTTCGGACACCGTTGCACGCTTGACCGACACTGATATGGACTTGGGCGTTGGCGGCAGCGCTGATAAGCCCATCAAGCCCCGCTTCACCAAGGGCTCAAAAGAAGCTGAAATTGCGCCGCAGGTCGCGCCAATTGCGGGCGATGTTGTCAGTCCTAAGCGCCGTTGGAATTCATTCTTCCAGACCGATTTGGATTTGCAATTTCGCGCACGCGGCATTGATACAATCATCATCGCTGGCGGCTCAAGCGATGTTGGCATTGCCAGCACTGTGTTTGGCGCACGCGATCTCGACTACGGCATCGTTGT
>CAIUDK010000056.1 GCA_903897875.1 uncultured Hyphomicrobiales bacterium | reverse complement strand
CGCTCGTGTTTTCACACGAGCAAACCACGCTCAACTAGCAAGGATCACCACCATGGCACCTCGCGTTCTCCTTTCTGATGCTTTGTCACCAGCCGCCGTCCAGATCTTCAAAGATCGTGGCGTTGAAGTCGATTTCCAGCCAAATCTTGGTAAAGACAAAGACAAGCTCTTAGAGATCATCGGCAATTACGATGGTCTGGCCATTCGCTCTGCCACGAAGGCTACTGCGAAAATTTTGGAAGCTGCCACCAATCTGAAAGTGATTGGCCGCGCTGGTATCGGCGTTGATAACGTCGATATTCCTGCTGCGACAGCACGCGGCATTATTGTGATGAACACACCTTTTGGTAATTCAATCACAACGGCTGAACACGCTATCGCAATGATGTTTGCGATTGCACGCGAAATTCCTGCAGCTGATGCTTCAACACAGGCTGGCAAGTGGGAAAAGAACCGCTTCATGGGCGTTGAGATCACCGGCAAGACGCTGGGCATCATCGGTTGTGGCAACATTGGTTCCATCGTGGCCGAGCGCGGCGTTGGTTTGAAAATGCGCGTTATCGCATTCGATCCATTCTTGTCGGTTGATCGCGCACGCGATCTGGGCGTTGAGAAGGTTGAGCTTGAAGACCTGTTGAAGCGCGCTGATTTCATCACGCTGCACACACCAATGACACCGCAGACCAACAACATTCTGTCAAAGGAAAACCTCGCCAAGACCAAGAAGGGCGTGCGCATTATCAATTGTGCGCGTGGTGGTTTGGTTGATGAAATTGCTCTGCGTGCAGCTTTGGATTCTGGCCATGTGGCCGGTGCAGCTTTCGACGTGTTTGTTGAAGAGCCAGCTGAAACCAATCCTTTGTTTGGTCACCCCAATGTTGTGTGCACACCGCATCTGGGTGCAGCCACAACTGAAGCCCAGGAAAACGTTGCCCTTCAGGTTGCTGAGCAGATGTCAGACTATCTGATGCGCGGCGCAATTTCGAACGCTGTGAACTTCCCATCCATCACAGCTGAAGAAGCGCCAAAGTTGAAGCCTTTCATCGCGCTTGCTGAAAAGCTTGGCTCATTCGCTGGCCAGCTCACCGAGACCGGCATCAAGAAAGTCACCATCACGTATGAAGGTGCTGTGGCTGAATTGAAGACAAAGGCACTCACCGCTTCAGCCATTGCTGGCCTGTTGCGTCCGCTGTTATCGGATGTGAATGTTGTGTCAGCGCCGATTGTGGCTAAAGAGCGCGGCATTGCCATTGATGAAGTGACACGCGCCGCTGAGGGCGATTACGAATCCCTCATCACTTTGACAGTCGAGACAGACCGTCAGGAGCGTTCGTTGTCGGGCACGGTTTTCCATGATGGCAAGCCACGCATCGTCAGCATCAAGGGCATCAAGATTGATGCCGAATTCGCACCTTCGATGGTCTATGTGACCAACGAAGATAAGCCCGGCTTTATCGGTCGCTTTGCTGGCCTGTTGGGTGATGCCGGCGTCAACATCGCCACCTTCGCTCTGGGTCGTGATCGCGAAGGCGGCTCCGCCATTGCTTTGGTTGAAGTGGATGGCAATGTGCCAGCCGAGGCTTTGGCCAAGGTGCAGACCATTGCTGGCGTGAAGCAGGCTAAAGCCCTGAAGTTCTAATCATTTCAGGTTTAAGATTTTGCGGCGTCGGGGGCCTCCTCCGGCGCCGTTTTTATGTGTGAGGCCCAAGGGGTCCCATTAGCCACGCTTGTCATCCCGGACAAGCGAAGCGCAGATCCGGGATCCAGAGGTTCAGGGCCGGGGCGTTCGAAGTCCCACTTCTCCCCAGCCGCAAATCACCAGAAACACCGCTATCCCGCCTCAGTTTGCCTCGCGACCTTTACTCACGGCTCCTGATTGGTTAATCCGTTCAGGCAAGACCTTGGAGGCATGACCTCGGAGCGGGGCTTTGCGAGATCATCGGAGCAAAGCTTTCATCATGGCCAATGTGGTTGTCGTAGGTGCCCAATGGGGCGACGAGGGTAAGGGCAAGATCGTCGATTGGTTGTCGATTGAAGCCGATGTGGTTGTGCGCTTTCAGGGCGGTCACAATGCCGGACACACTCTCGTCATTGACGGCAAGGTCTACAAATTATCATTGCTGCCGTCGGGCATCGTGCGTCCGGGCAAGCTCTCGGTGATTGGCAATGGTGTCGTTCTTGACCCCCATCATCTGGTCAAGGAAATTGGCGATATTGAAAAGCAGGGTGTGAGCGTTTCGCCCGCCACGCTGAAGATCGCCGAAAATGTTCCGCTCATTTTATCCATTCATCGCGAACTCGATGCGCATCGTGAATCTGCCACTACGGAAGGTGTCAAGATTGGGACGACCAAGCGCGGCATTGGCCCTGCCTACGAAGACAAAGTGGGTCGTCGCGCGATTCGTCTGATGGATTTGGCTGAGCCTGATACGTTGGATGCTAAAATTGCCCGCACATTAGCGCATCACAATCCGTTGCGTCGTGGTTTGGGTCTGCCTGAAATTGATGGCGCAACCTTGCGCGAAGAATTGATGTCGGTTGCTGCAAAAGTGCTTCCCTATATGGAAGCGACTTGGGACTTGCTTGATGGTTTGCGCCGTCAGGGCAAGCGTATTTTGTTTGAAGGCGCGCAGGGCGCATTGCTCGATGTCGATCATGGCACCTATCCGTTTGTGACGTCGTCGAACACAGTTGCTGGCAATGCTGCAACGGGTTCTGGCCTTGGTCCAAAAGCGATTGGCTATGTGCTGGGCATTGCAAAAGCCTATACGACACGCGTTGGCGGTGGCCCTTTCCCAACGGAATTGCAGAACGAAATCGGTCAGCGCATTGGTGAGCGCGGACATGAATTTGGCACTGTCACAGGCCGTCCGCGTCGTTGCGGTTGGTTCGATGCGGTGCTGGTGCGTCAAACAGTCAAGACATCGGGCATTGATGGTATTGCTCTGACCAAGCTTGATATTCTCGACGGTTTCGACGAGATTAAAGTTTGCACGCATTACTTGTTGGATGGCGTTGAGATTGATCGCATGCCAGCAAGCCAAGCTGCACAAGAACGTGTGCAGCCTGTCTATGAAACGATTGAAGGTTGGGTCGGCACAACACAGGGCGCACGCTCTTGGGCTGATCTACCAGCACAGGCGATCAAATATGTTCGTCGTATTGAAGAGCTCATTGGCGCGCCGGTTGCGTTGCTTTCGACAAGCCCTGAGCGTGGCGACACAATCTTGGTGCATAATCCGTTTCAAGATTGATGGTGTCGAACAGAGTCTGATTGACGCGCGCGGCGCAGAATGGTCTTAAAGCGCGATGGCTGAATATTACCCATTGCTCTCCCGGGCGATAAGCAATCTGGGAACAACAAACGCCGACACACGTCGCGCGATCTATGATCGCGCGCGTTTGGCGCTTAATAAGCAACTTGGCAATATACAGCCGCCGCTGGAACCATCAGCTTTGGCGCGCGAAAGCGCAGCGTTAGAGACAGCGATCTCGCAGCTGGAAGCAGAGCAGTTGGCAATCGCTGCAGCGCCGTCCACTGACGCGACGCCTGCACCAGACGCGACAGCCGAGCCCGTTATTGACACACCACAATCGGCGCCTGTGGAGCCTCTCAAATCTGAAATCAGTTCTGAGACAAAAGCAGAGCTGCCATCTGAATCCAACGTCAGTTCTGTCGTGGCGGCCGTGCCGAACGCGGGACCTTTGGGCGGCCTCAAGCCGCCAGTCTCCGCCTATCAGCCGCCATCTGACCGAGCCAATTCTGAGGGCACCAAAACGGATCGTGCTTTTGAGCGCCCGTTGCAGCCGGCTGCCCCGCCGCGCGGATTTCATCTGCCGGGCATTGGCTTGCCAGCAACAGGCCTTGCCAAAAATAACGCAGCCGATAACGCGGACAAAGCGTCCACTGGCCAAGCGTCCACTGGCCAAGCGTCGCGTGCAACTGCTGCCACAGCAGCTGAATCTGGCATGCCTCATGATGTGCCTTCACTGATTGAGCGTCTCAAGAGCTTTGGCCGACCCCTGATTGCTCCCGTGCCAGCCGCTGTTGCGGAAGATGTGGTGGAGACCAAGCCAGCCCCTGCTGGTGATGAGTTTGAACCCACCGATGGTTTTGACGATGAGCGCGAAATGCAGCGCCCCGTTGTAATGCCGCCTGAGGATTTTTCTGCCGGGCGTATGCGTGGTTTGGTGTTTGCTGGCATTATTGGCGTGGTTGTTCTGGCTGTTGCTGGTGCGGCCTATCGCTTGCGTGATCGTCCAGAAGATTTGGCGAAGTTGCGCGCAGCCAATGCCGAGCGCACCGATCAGCCTGCGTCTGGAAAAATTGTTGATCGTGTCGGCGGTCCGCCGCGTCCAGCAACGCCCAATGCGCCAAGCCGCAGCGGCACGCAGACAGGCGACAAGACGACAGAGACAGCGCCGCAAGATGCAACGGCTGGCATTGCCGCTCTGCCGCATGCCATTCTTTTGCTGGAGATGCCAACTGAAGAGGGCGGCTCCAAGCGCTATGAAGGCAATGTCATTTGGCGTGTTGAAAACGTCAGCCGCGGTCCCGGCCAGCAAGTGGCATCAGCTGTGCGCGCCGACATTGATTTGGCTGAGCTGAAGCTCAAAATATCGATGTCGATTTTTAAGAACACCGACAGCACTTTGCCAGCCTCGCATATTATCGAGCTGCGCTTTGTGCCGGCCCCAGACAGTCCTTTTGTTGGCATTGCGCAGACCGATATGTTGGCCATGCGTCGTGATGACAGTGCGCAGCCTGAGTTTTTGCAAGGCGTCCCTACACCCATCATGGCGAATTTCTTCTTGTTCGGTTTGACGCTGAGTGAGCGCGCCACCGCGAGCAATCTCGATCTGCTGCGCACGCGCGGGCAGTTCGATGTCATGTTGCGCATGAAGAATGATTTGCGTGCGCGCTTTGCGTTTGAAAAAGGCCCAAGCGGCGACAAGATCATGTCTGAAGCCATCGATTCTTGGTCTCGCTAAAAAAAATCTCGCGGTGCCTAAGGCGACCGCGAGATCTGAATGTTTCATCAATTTGGTGTTTTGATTATCTCGAAGGTGCTGGCAGCGCCTGAACTTCCCGCATTGGTAAAGCCTCAATCTTGGCCACGCCATCACGCACCGCCTGCTGCACTTTCTCAAATGCTCGCACTTCAATCTGACGCACGCGCTCGCGCGAAATGTTGAATTCGGTCGACAAATCTTCCAGCGTGATGGGTTCGTCCTGCAAACGACGCGCCTCAAAGATGCGACGCTCACGCTCATTGAGAACGCTCAGTGCGCTGCGCAAAGCGCCGATGCGATTGCTGGATTCTTCTTGGTCAACCAGCAGGTTTTCCTGAGAGGTGGTTTCATCCACCATCCAATCCTGCCATTCGCCATCACCATCTTGGCGCACGGGCGTATTGAGGGACGCATCGCCGCTCATGCGACGATTCATATCAATCACGTCCTGCTCAGTGACACCCAGCTTGGTTGCAATGGTGGTCACATGCTCATGGCTCAGATCGCCATCTTCCAAAGCCGAGATTTGGCTTTTGACTTTGCGCAGGTTGAAGAAGAGTTTTTTCTGGTTCGCCGTCGTGCCGATTTTCACCAGCGACCAAGAGCGCAAAATATACTCTTGAATTGACGCGCGGATCCACCACATCGCGTAAGTGGCGAGGCGGAATCCTTTATCTGGCTCAAAGCGTTTGACAGCCTGCATAAGGCCGACATTGCCTTCAGAAATCACCTCGCCAATGGGCAGGCCATAGCCGCGATAGCCCATCGCGATCTTGGCCACCAAACGCAGGTGGGAGGTGACGAGTTGGTGGGCCGCCGTGCGGTCGCCATGCTCACGCCAGCTTTTGGCCAGCATGAATTCCTTCTCCGGCTCCAACATGGGGAACTTCCGGATTTCAGACAGGTAACGCGAGAGGCCGCCATCAGCAGATAGGATCGGCAGGGTCGCAGATGCCATCGTTTTTCGCTCCTTTTGAGCCCCCACAAGGGCAGCTCGTCAACGG
>CAIUDK010000055.1 GCA_903897875.1 uncultured Hyphomicrobiales bacterium | reverse complement strand
TCATTTGCATTATGCGCCCGCAGGGCTTTCGGCAATCCTCTGGGCAATCCATCCTGCCAGCCTCCCCCATGGGAGTGGCCAGACGATGACCTATGGAGTTTTCCAAAAGCGCGAGGGCTTGGCTGGGCGCACCATTTTGCAGATCATACCCGAGTTGGGGACGGGCGGCGCTGAGCGCACGACAATTGATATTGCGGCAGCGCTTGCTGAGGCTGGTGCGCGCCCTTTGGTGGCCTGCGAAGGGGGTCGGCTGATTAGCGATCTTCAGGCCGTGGGCGGCATTTGGATTCCCTTTCCCGCCAAAACCAAGAACCCCTTCAAGATGGCCTTCAATGTGCTGCGGCTCAAGCGGCTGATTGCACAAGAAGGTGTTGATCTCGTCCACGCCCGCTCGCGTGCGCCCGCTTGGGTCGCTTTTGGCGCTGTGCGCAACAGCTCCATTCCGTTTGTGACCACCTATCATGGCAGCTATTCGGGCCGCTCGGCGCTCAAAATTCGCTATAATTCAGTGATGGCGCGCGGCGATGTGGTGATTGCCAATTCGTTTTTCACCTCTGAACGCATCGTTGAGATGCACCCCTTCGCCCAAGATCGGATTGAAGTGATCCATCGCGGCGCAGATTTTCGGCAATTCTCACCGGCCAATGTATCGGCCCAACGCGTCCAAGCTTTGCGGGCGCAATGGAAGATCCAACCAGATGAGCGCGTGGTTTTGCTAGCTGCGCGCCTCACCGGCTGGAAGGGCCAGCGCGTTTTGATTGATGCGGCCAAGATTTTGAGCGAGCAGGGCCTGACCCATACGCGCTTTATTCTGGCGGGCGACGATCAGGGCCGCAAAGCCTATAGCGCCGAGCTTGATCGCGCGATTGAGGCCGCAGGATTGGTCGGCATTGTCGAGCGCGTCGGCCATTGCCGCGATATTGCCGCCGCCTATATGTCCGCCGCCGTCGTCACCGTGCCCTCTATTGAGCCCGAAGCCTTTGGCCGCGCCGCCGTCGAGGCCCAAGCCATGGGCGTGCCCGTGGTTGTGACCAATTTGGGCGCAGTGCCCGAAACCGTGCTGGCGCCCCCCATGGTCAAGGATGAGGCCCGCACCGGCTGGCATGTGGCGGTCAATGATGCGCCGGCCCTCGCCTCCGCCATCAAGGCTGCGCTTGAGTTGGGTGCCAGTGCGCGCTCAGATCTGGCCTATCGGGCCCGCGCCCATGTTGAGAGCCAGTTTTCACTTGAACAGATGTGCCGCAAGACGCTGGACGTCTATTCCCACCTGTTGAATCCAGACTATTTGGACGAACTTTAAATAATAGAAGCGATTTAGGTGGTTTTAACCCGGCATGTGTTGACTTACGCGGCCGTTCAACGGATTCTGATTGTGGGTCCGGTCTGCAACTTGTTTGCGGGGCTGAGGCGTTATTGGTTTGCTGACAGACAGTTTGTCATCGGCCTTAACGTCGGCAGGTACTGATAAAGTCCACTAGGTCCGACGTATTCACCAAGAGGAGCACACCCATTCGCCGTCCAATGAAAGCAGCGCCCGTCCCGCAGAAAGATGGGCCAAGAATCAATCGCGATATTCGTGTCCGCGAGATTATGTTGATCGACCAGGAAGGTCAGAACCGGGGCGTTACCGATATTACGGAAGCCCAGGCTCTCGCTGATGAGGCCGGACTCGATCTCGTTGAGATCGTGCCTAACGCCACGCCTCCGGTCTGTAAAATCCTCGATTACGGCAAATTCCGCTTTCT
>CAIUDK010000054.1 GCA_903897875.1 uncultured Hyphomicrobiales bacterium | reverse complement strand
CGGTTAATAAGGCAGCGGTGGCTCCTTATGATCCTGTTGAGATAGCATTCGAAGAACTGTGCAATCGGTTTAATTTATTTCTTCAGAGAAACTTCAACAGAACACAGGAATCTCATCGTGGACTCATCGTTATGGATGAGACGAAGCATGAGAAACCACTGCAGGCGCTCGCCCGGCATTTCCGAATTAATGGCGGTCGGTGGGGTAAATTTAGAAATCTTGTTGAAGTGCCGTTCTTCGTTGACTCTAAAGCCTCTCGGCTTGTTCAGCTTGCTGATCTGGTAGCTTATGCAACTTGGCGTAGGTACGAACACAGTGATGGCCGATTTTTTGACCCGCTGATCCCCAAATTCGATGCAGATGGTGGTGTCATTCATGGGCTTGTTCATCGGCGTGGCAATAGCGGCGATTGTTATTGCCCTGCGTGCCATTCCCGGTTGAAGCTGCGATCTTTGGTGCCCCCTGCAACAAAAAGTCATCTGAGTTGACTTGCCGGCTGCAACTGCGCCCTTTAGCTCATTGTTGAGATGATCGGTGTAGGTTGGGCGTCCTGACCAAAGCCGAACGGAGATTCGTCGCGAATGTGTGGAATTGTCGGAATTCTGGGCTCTGAGCCGGTAGCGGATCACATTGTTGAGGCGCTCAAGCGGTTGGAATATCGCGGCTATGATTCGGCTGGCGTGGCGACGCTTGAGGCTGGGCAGCTCGTTCGCCGCCGCTCCGAGGGCAAATTGAAGAATTTGGCTGCCAAGCTGGTGTTGGAGCCTTTGAAGGGCACCGTCGGCATTGGCCATACGCGCTGGGCCACGCATGGTCGCCCCACTGAGAACAACGCACATCCTCATGCCAGCGACCGTTTGGCCGTGGTGCACAATGGCATCATCGAGAATTTTCGCGAGCTGCGCGAAGAGTTGATGGCCAAGGGCCATGTGTTTTCGACTGAAACAGACACAGAAGTTGTCGCCCATCTCGTCACCGACGAAATGCAAAAGGGCCATGGCCCGCGCGAGGCTGTGGCGGCCGCTTTGCCGCGTTTGCGTGGCGCGTTTGCATTGGCGTTTATCTTTGCGGATCACGACGATTTGATGATTGGTGCGCGTCGTGGCGCGCCGCTCGCTGTTGGCTATGGCGATGGTGAAATGTATCTGGGCTCTGATGCGCTGGCACTAGCACCCTTCACCGATACGCTCACCTATTTGGAAGATGATGATTGGGTTGTGCTGACACATAAAACCTATGAGTTTTTTGATGTCACCGGCCTGCCAGTGCATCGCCCAAAATTGAAAAGTCAGGCTTCGGCCTTCTTGATCGATAAGGGCAATCATCGTCACTTCATGGCGAAAGAAATTCACGAGCAGCCCGAAGTTGTGGGCCGCACTTTGGCCCATTATCTCGATATGTCGAAGGGGGCAGTGCGCCTGCCATTCGATCTGCCGTTTGATCCAGCCTCATTGCCGCGCATCACAATCACCGCCTGTGGCACAGCCTATTATGCTGGCATGGTTGCCAAATATTGGTTCGAGCGTTTTGCGCGCCTGCCTGTCGAAATTGATGTCGCTTCGGAGTTTCGCTACCGCGATGCGCCGATGGAAAAGGGCGGCTTGATGTTGGTTGTCTCTCAATCGGGTGAGACGGCAGATACGCTTGCCTCTTTGCGTTATGCGCGCGATGCGGGCCAGCACATTTTGTCAGTGGTCAATGTGCCGACCTCCACCATCGCTCGCGATTCCGATGTTGTGGCGCCCACGCTAGCGGGGCCAGAAATTGGTGTGGCGTCGACAAAAGCCTTCACCTGTCAGCTAGCTGTTTTGGCCTGTTTGGCGGTGGCATTTGGTCGTGCGCGTGGTGTCATTGATGCGGAGACCGAGCGCGCGCTGGTGTCAGAATTGATTGCAGTGCCGGGCTTGATGGCCGAAGCGGTCAAGCGCGAAACCAAGTTGGAAGCTTTGGCTCATACGCTCTCAAAAGCGCGCGATGTGCTTTATCTGGGGCGCGGCACAAGCTATCCGCTGGCCTTGGAAGGTGCGCTCAAGCTCAAGGAAATTTCCTACATTCACGCCGAAGGTTATGCCGCAGGTGAATTGAAGCACGGGCCGATTGCGTTGATCGATGAAGACATGCCCGTCATCGTCATTGCACCTCACGATGCTGTGTTTGAAAAGACTGTATCCAATATGCAGGAAGTGGCGGCACGCGGCGGGCGCATCATTTTGGTGGCCGACGCACGCGCTGAGCACGAGTCTGCGATTGAATTTGAATCCGTTGTGTTGATGCCTGAAATGTCTGCCAATTTTGCAGCCATTGTCTATGCGGTGCCAGCCCAATTGATCGCCTATCATACGGCCGTTGTCATGGGCAAAGACGTCGATCAGCCGCGCAATCTGGCTAAGAGTGTCACGGTGGAGTGAGGCTGCGCTTGCAACGCCCTGACTTACTCGCCATGGTAAAAACTGCTCTTCAGTAAAGGCGTGATTCATGTCGAATGTCCCGGGTAAAGATACGCCTTTTTTGACGCCGCCCGCGCGCAGCTTTGGCTCGGGTGTTCGCACGTGGTTTTTAACCGGCCTAATCATCGCTGGGCCTTTGGCCGTCACCGCCTCGCTTGTGTTCTGGTTCATTGATACGGTTGATCAATGGGTCAAGCCGTTGGTGCCGCCCTCCCTCTGGCCCGACACTTATTTGCCGGTGCGTCTGCCCGGTACGGGTGTTGTGCTGGCTTTTATTGGGCTCACATTGCTGGGTTTTCTGGCCGCCAATTTGGCTGGGCGCACTTTGCTCAAATTGGGCGAGACGATCCTTGATCGCATGCCGATCGTGCGCGGTATTTATAAGAGTATGAAGCAGATTTTTGAGACGGTGTTTGCGCAAAACGGCACATCGTTTCGCAAGGCCGGGCTTGTCGAATTTCCCTCGCCGGGCATGTGGTCGATTGTGTTGGTCTCGACGCCGCCGTCAGGCGCTTTGGCCGATATGATCCCGGGCAGCGATTTGATCTCGGTCTTTTTGCCTTGCACACCCAATCCAACAACGGGATTTTGGTTTTATGTGCCAGCCGACAAGGTGATTGAGCTGACGATCTCGCCTGACGAGGCTTTCAAGCTCATTATGTCGGCGGGGCTTATTCAGCCCGGTGGTCAAGCGACACTCAACGCTTTGGGCGAGGCTGCCAAACAGGCGAAGGCCGAGGGCGTTGCTGCGGCTTAAGGGTCGACGATAAGTTATCGCTTGCTCATCGCCTGTCACAAACAAAAAACCCCGCAACATGTGCGGGGTTTTTTCGTTTGATCCGTCATTACCCCCGAACAAGTCGAAGGCTAGGTCGTCTCAGCGAGCGACGATCACTTCAGTTCCGACGCGCACGCGGCTGTAGAGATCGGTCACATCATCATTGGTCATGCGGATGCAGCCAGATGAAACTGCCTGCCCAATCGTGTCTGGCTCGTTTGAGCCGTGGATACGATAGAGGGACGAGCCCAAATACATAGCGCGAGCGCCGAGTGGGTTTTCTGGACCACCAGCCATGTGGCGTGGCAAGTCAGGGCGGCGCTTGATCATCTGTGGTGGTGGGGTCCAAGCTGGCCATTCGCGCTTGTCCGACACAGTCTTCACGCCAGACCATTCGAAGCCGGGACGACCGACGCCAACGCCGTATTTGACAGCCTTGTTGTCAGGCAAAACGAAATACAGACGGCGCTCAGTGGTGGAGACCACAATTGTGCCAGGCTTATGATTTCCTGTGTATTTTACGATTTCACGTGGCACGGCGCTTTCAGCGACGCGGCCATCTTCTTCCTGATTCAAAGCTTCAGGATTGACCACCAGCGGCATGCGGGTTTCCAGATCGATCATATCAACCTGAATGGCAGAAGCAGTGGAAAGTGTGAGCAGGGAGCCAGCAAGTGCGCCGGCTGCTACCAAAATACGAATTGTCATGGGCAACCTCGAATCAACCTAAACCAGTTACAAAAAGGTAAATCTGATAGTCCCTATTCACAATATAGTGATGCTTAACGCAATGGCTTTCTGCGGTCTGCCCTCACGCGAGGCGCAGTCGTTGCTTTCAAGACACACCCCCAAATGATAGTTGAGGCTATGTATTCGCTTGCGACTCACTTCGCTGTTGTCAGATGGTTAAAACGGCTTAGAAGTATTTGAGACTTGAGCCTAACAATAGGATTCGCCGCCCCATGTCCGTCGCCACGACTGACGCCATGACTGATACTATGATTGAGCTTTCGAACGTTCGCTTTGGATATAGTGAGCGCGTAATTCTCGACGGCCTCAATTTGAAAGTGCCACGCGGTCAGATTTTGGCTGTGATGGGCGGTTCTGGTAGCGGTAAGACTTCTCTTCTTGGTCTATTGGGTGGGCGTAACCATGCTTGGAGCGGCGAAGTTCGCGTCGCCGGGCAGAATGTATCGAGTCTTAATCGTGCGGGTCTTTATGGTTTGCGTCGTCAACTGGGCATGTTGTTCCAGTTCGGCGCGCTGTTTACTGATCTCACCGTTTTCGACAATGTCGCCTTTCCCTATCGTGAGCAGACAGATCTGCCCGAGCCCGTCATCCGCGATTTGGTCTTGATGAAGCTTGAGGCCGTTGGCTTGCGTGGTGCTGCCCAGTTGATGCCCTCGGAACTTTCCGGCGGCATGTCGCGCCGTGTGGCTTTGGCCCGCGCGATTGCGCTTGATCCGACCTTGATGATGTATGACGAGCCCTTTACCGGGCTTGATCCGATCTCGGTTGGCATTATTGGCCGGTTGATTGAGCGGCTCAATCAAACCTTTGGAATGACTTCCATTATCGTCACCCATGATCTTAACGAGACTTTGCGCATCGCGGATCGTGTCGTCATTATCTCTGAGGGTAAAGTCTACCGCGACATGAAGCCGCAGGAAGTGCGCGAGAGCCAAGATCCGTTCATTCGGCAGTTTGCCGATGGTCTGCCTGATGGGCCGGTGCCATTCCACTATCCTTCGCCCGCTTATGCGGATCAATTGATTGGCGAGGCCTGATGCTTCTGATTGGTCTTGAAGCGCTCGGCGCATCCATCACACGCACGCTAGATCGGCTTGGTCTGGCAGCGCGCTTCTCATGGGGCGTGGTGTCGGTTGCTGGCATCTGTCTTGTGCGGTTCAGCCTCTTGGTGCGGGAGATGTATTTCTCCGGCGTCAAATCGCTCGCCATTATTTCAGTGTCCGGCCTGTTCGTGGGCATGGTGTTGGCGGTGCAGGGTTATGAAGTGCTTCAGCGCTTTGGCTCGGCGGAATCGCTTGGCTCGCTGGTGGCCTTGTCTTTGGTGCGGGAGTTGGGTCCGGTTGTGTCCGCCCTTTTGTTTGCGGGCCGGGCGAGTTCTGCTGTGACAGCCGAAATTGGCTTGATGCGCGCCACCGAGCAATTGGCAGCCATGGATATGATGGCGGTGAACCCGCTGGCGCGTATCGTTGCGCCGCGCTTTATGGCGGCCGTTGTGTCGCTGCCCTTGCTGGCCGTGATCTTCTCGTCGGCAGGTGTGTTGGGTGCCTATTTGGTGGGCGTGCAGCTCATTGGCATTGATGACGGTGCGTTCTGGTCGCAGATGCAGGCCAGCGTTGATTTCCGCGTCGATGTGCTAAATGGACTTATAAAGAGCGTCGTCTTTGGAGTCGCTGTGGGGCTGATTTCAGTCTTCGAAGGCTATCACGCAGCACCAACGGCTGAGGGCGTATCAAGTGCGACAACGAGGACGGTTGTGACCTCGTCCTTGTCGGTACTGGTGCTGGATTTTGTTTTGACTGTCTCGATGTTCCGGGGATTGAGCTAATGAATCGATCGAAATTCGATCTCGCGGTCGGCGTGTTTGTCGCGTTGGGCATGTTGGCGCTGGGCTTTATGGCTCTGCGCGTGGGCAACCTTGCCAGCTTCGATGGTAGCGAAGGCTATCGGTTGGAAGCCCGGTTCGATAACATCGGTGGGCTGAAATCACGGGCTCCAGTGAAGAGCGCTGGCGTGGTCGTGGGGCGGGTTGAGTCGATCAAGCTTGACAATACGACCTATGAAGCAGTGGTTTCTTTGCGAGTTAAGCCCGAATACCGTTTCTCAAATGACACAATCGCTTCAATTCTGACCTCAGGACTGCTAGGAGAGCAGTACTTAAGCTTGGACGTTGGTGGTGATCCCAGCTATCTTAGCGACGGCGCGCGCATTGTGAAGACTCAGTCTGCGTTCGTCTTAGAAAAACTAATTGGCCAATTTTTATTCAATAAAGCCGCTGAATCGTCAGGAACTTCAAAATGAGCCGTTCTGTATCAAAGTCCGTTTTTGCTGTTGCATGTGCGCTATCGCTCGCAACCTCTTCGGCAGTATTCGCGCAAGACGCGCAGAACGATCCGCTTGAGCCCCTCAACCGCGGCACATTCGCTTTCAACGAATTGCTCGACACCATCTTCTTCAAGCCAGTCTCGACTGTTTGGAATGCGGTTTTGCCAAAGCCAGTGCGCACAGGCGTTGCAAACGTATTTGGCAATTTGGATGATGTGTTCATCGGTACCAATCATTTGCTGCAAGGACGCGGCAAAGATGCAGGCGTCGATTTCCAGCGCGTTCTTGTGAACACAACAGTGGGCATTGGTGGCTTGATCGATGTTGCCAGCACGCAGGGCCTTGTTAAGGGCGATGGCGACTTTGGTCAGACCTTTGGCGTCTGGGGCGTTGGCAGCGGCTTCTATCTGGTTCTGCCAGTGTTGGGCCCATCGAATGCCCGTGACACGGTTGGTCGCGGTGTTCGCATCGTTTCAGATCCACGCACTTACGCAACACCAGTTGTTTCCTATTCTCTGACAGGAACGGAAGTCGTCCAATACAAGGCCGACAATGTTGAGAATGCGAATTTGATCGACTCGTCGAGCCTTGATAAATACGCCTTCACACGCAATCTATACGCACAGCGCCGTGAGGGGCTCGTCAAGGCAGGCCGCGAGGCGGCTCGCTAAACTCTTTTATTCAGATCAGGTTTTTGGAATGACTTCTCTCCGTTTGGCATTAGTGGCCGCTTTTTTTGGTTTGTTTGGTGGTGTTGCTGTTGCCCAAAGCACTGGCGCAGAAGATCTCGTGCGCAAGATGGCGGTCGAGGTCACAGCGGCCGTTCGCAAAGACCCAGACATTGCGACATCACCTGCCAAAGCTAGCGCCCTGATCGAACAGCGCCTTTTGCCTCGGTTTGATTTCCAGCGCATCACGCAAGTCGCCATGGGCCGTAACTGGGCTAAGGCTACGCCAGCTGAGCAGCATCAAATTGTGAGCGAGTTCACACATTTGCTGGTGCGCACCTATTCAAATGCCATCGGGACTTTGAAAGAGCTCGAAGTTCAGGTGAAGGATTCGCGTTCGAACGGGCCAAGCGATGTGACTGTGCGCACATTGATGGTTGGTCGCGCCAAGCCTGTGTCGATTGACTACACGCTGACAAGCGCTGGCGGCGGCTGGAAGGTCTATGATGTGACCGTTGAGAACATCAGCCTCGTATCAGCCTATCGCGATGAATTTACAGGACTTGTAAGCTCATCAGGCGTGTCCGGTTTGATCGCAGCCTTGCAGAAGAAAAACACGAAATAATGACACGCACTGAGTCGCAGCCGCCTCACACAATTGCACTCAGCGGTTCGCTGACGATGCAGACAGTGGGCGCGGTCTATCGCGATGTGGAGCAGATGCCTGATGGGTGTGAGCTCACACTTGATATGTCGCGCGTTGAGACTGTTGACTCCAGCGCCTTGGCGCTGATCACGGCGCTTGCGCGCAAGGCACATGACGCAGGCAGCTCTGTGACGCTTCGCGCTCTGCCAAAGAGCATCGCCTCAGTCATTCACATTTATGGGCTTAGTGATATTCTCAAGCCCTATATCCAAATCGATGCCTAACGCACGGTTCGCGTTCGGGTGGTTGTAAGCGGGCTGGGAGGCCTATGGCGCGCGTAATCCGTCTTATCAGCTGGGCTTTCTGTGCGGGCACGTTTCTGCTGAACGCTGCGCCGACGTCAGCATTTGAGACCCCCACGAACTATTCTGCCAAGGCATTGTTGGGGCAAAAAGCGTCAGGCGCCAATTACCGCATCCTTGACGAAGTTGAGAGCGATGGTCTCTACCGCACCTACCACATCAAAACCGAGGACGGTGTGCACGTTGTTGTGGGCGATAGCCTGTTGGCGGTCCGTCTGCGCGAATTGGCAGCCCTCAGTCTGCTCAATGATGCGTCGGGTGCGGGGCATTTTTTGCGTGCCTTTGGCGAGTCCGCGATAGCGCCGCTTAAGTTTGGTGGCCAGCTCATCATCAGCCCTGTTGAGACCGTGCAGCGCTCGGCCAATAGCGTCAGCAACATGTTCGATTCCTGGTCGGCATCGTCTGAGAATAAAAATCCTGAGCGTGAAAGCTTCATGGGCGGGGTTTTGGGTACAGATATCGCCCGACGCGAAATAGCCTCCGATGTCGGCGTTGACCCCTACACAGACTTCCCGCCCTTGGCGAAAAGACTGCGTGAACTTGCCGCTGCCACCGGTATGGGCGGCCTATCCTTGCGCGGCGCGATGGTGGCCATTCCGGGTGGTGCGGCTCTGCCCTCCATCACAGCCACCACAACTCGCACGCTGGTTCTCACGGCCTCGTCCATTGGCACCGCGCAATCTCTGCAGAACGCATTGCGCACAAAGACGGCCGGACAAATTATGCGAGACAGTCGAGAGCGTTTGCTCAAAGTGACACGCAGTCCGCCATCGGTTGAGGTGTTTTTACAAAACCCCATCTTCACGCCCAGCGATGTGTTGGTGATTACAACAGCGTTGGAGACGCTGCGCGCGCGTGACTCCAGCCTCTTTCTCAATCAGGCTGCTGAGGCACGAGATCGTAACGACGCTTTCTTCTTTCGCACACGTGCTGAAATCTTTGCGGGCCTAAAAACATCACTCGCAACGGATTCCTTTTTGATGGTGTCAGATACGCTGATGATGCGCTTGAAGGATGGACGTCTGGTGGCCGCCTTGCCCGCCGATGGTTTTTTCTGGACCGAGCAAAACGAGCACAATTGGAAGACGATTGCCGAAGAGGCAAGCAAGCTGCCGGTTGTGGCTGTCGATCCCAATTTCAAGCCGATTGGGCCTAAGTCGATTGCCCCCACGCCTATTGGCCCCAAGCCTATTGCCACCAAGCCTGTGGCTGGCAAGCCTTCCCCGGTAAAGCCCGTGGCGGCAAGCAAGCCAGTTGTGGCCAAGAATCCGCTCTTCGTGATTACGGGCGAATTCTCACCACTGGCGCGCAAGGAATTGGCGAAATTGAAATGGGATGTGGCGCGCGTCACGCTGCAATCGCAACAAGTGCCGCTACCGGCGCCCCAAGCACCAAACCCAGCGCCTCCCACGCGCGATTATGACGACAACAACCGCTGAGGCGGGGTTACGAGCTGAGGGCCCCAGCGGCTGATCGCTTTAGAGACGCGGAATAAGCTTCATCGCATTGCCGCTTTCAATCGCCACCATATCCGCATCGTTGAACCCGCCCGCGTGCAATCCTTCGAGATTTTGCGCGACGGAGAGATAAGGGAAGTCGGTGCCAAACATGATTTGCGACACGGGCATCAGTTTCGTGAGTGCGGCTAGAGCAGGGGCCGAAGTGGCATTGGCGGTTTCAAAATACAGCTTGCGCAATTCAGCCTCTACGCCATTGGGCGCAAACTCTGCACGGTTTTTGGCGTTCTTGGAGAGGTGATCAATGCGCGCTGCCAGCATTGGCAAAGTGCCGCCACCATGGGAGAAAATCCAACGAATATCGGGATAGCGCTTGAACGCGCCTGAGAACATCAGGCTCAACACAGCGCGGTTTGTGTCTTGCGGATATTCAATCAGTGAATCGCCCACATTGGGCACAAGCGCGCCGCAGCAGAAGGGCGCGCCGGGGTGGAAATACACAATCGCTTTGCGCCGATTGAGCTCGGCAAACACGGGGGCAAAAGCAGGATCGCCCGGCCATTTGTCGCCGTAGCTTGTGGTGATGCCAACGCCATCAGCTTTGAGGACATCGAAAACGTATTCGATTTCTTTGAGCGTGCCCTCGACATCCGAGATGGAGAGAAACGCAAACAGGCCAAAACGATTGGGTGCATCGCGCAGCATTTGCGCGCCATCTTCATTGAGCCCGCGCACAAGACCGCGCAGTGCGTCCTTGTCCATGCGGAACCATTCGGAGGGAATTGACGAGAGAGATAGAACAGCTTTTGACACACCGTTCTTATCAAGCTCTTCGACCGTGCGGGACAAAGTCCAATCGCGAATGAAAGGTGCCAAAGACCCACCACGCGCCAAGGCTTCTTTCATACGTGGCGAATAGCAATGATGGTGCATGTCGATGATTTTGCGCGCTGGTGAAGTGCCTTGCGCCAAAGCGCTGGACGGCAATGCCGCACCTGCTGCAAAGGTCGCTATGTTTTTCAAAAAATTGCGTCGGTTGGGCGCGCAGCACGCATCGACACATAAAGTGACCGCACCGGGTTGAACCGATTCAGCAAAAAAGCCCGTCATAACGTCTCCCCCCTCTTATTTTGTCCCATAAGAACAGGGCCGCGCCGATTGCGCAATCCCCGATGCAAACGCATGGCTTTTGCACTGCATCAATAGATCGGCATCTCGATTTTCAGATGTTGGCGTGTCATAAGATTAGTAAGTGCAAAAGCACACGAGGTCTGGGAGGACATCATGGTGGATATGACACGACGCGGATTTGTGTCTGGGGCTGGAACCGCCGCGGCCTTGGCAATGGCTGGATGGCCGGTCCACGTATTTGCGGATGCTGCTGATTTTTACCGCGGCAAAACAATTCACATCATTACGGGCGGTGCGCCCGGTGCGGCCTATGATTTTGTCGCGCGCGCCATGGCCACACATTTTAGCAAACACATTCCGGGCAACCCCGCAGTCGTTGTTGAGAACATGCCGGGCGCCGCAAGCCTCACGATGACCAATACGCTCTACAATCGCTCGGCACGCGATGGCACTGTGCTTGGCATGCCGCTCAACGGCATTGTGTTGGAGCCGAGCCTGAAGCTATTGTCACGCGATGGCGGCAATGTGTCGTTCGATATTTCCAAGATGAATTGGATCGGCACGCCAGCCCAACAGCCACAAGTGCTGTGGGTGTATCATACAGCGCCACAACAATCGGCTGCTGATTTGAAAACTATGAAAACGATTGTGGGTGCGACCGCGCCCGGTGGTGATAATTACACATTGCCGCTGATTTCAAACGCGCTGAACGGCACCAAGTTTGAAATGATCACTGGCTATAAAGCAGTGAATGATATTTTTCTGGCAGCCGAGCAGGGCGAAGTGCAAGGCAATACGGCCAATCTGTCGAGCCTATTAGGGCGGCCAGATTGGATGCGCGATAAGAAGCTGCGCATTCTCGTGCAATTTGGTGCTGAGCGTTTGCCTGAATTGAAAGACGTGCCAACCGCCGCCGAGCTTGCGCCTGATGAGGCGTCGCGTCAGGCATGGCGCGCCTATGCGATGAAGTTCAAAACCACGTATCCGATCGCGATGCCGCCCGATGTTCCCAAAGACCGGGTGATTGCGATGCGTGCGGCTTTCGATCAGCTGATGAAAGATCCCGCCTTCATCGCGGACGCTGAGAAGATCGGCATTGATGTCCAACCACTCGGCGGCGTTGCGATTGAAAAAATCATCGCAGACATTGCTGCTGTGCCCGAACCCGTGATGGAGCGCTTGCGCAAGATCATCAATCCATAACAACAGCCAGATATTGGCAAGATAAGGAGTGAATATTATGATCGATACTCGCCGATTGGCGCATGCGACGTTTGAGACGCCAGACCTTGAAGGTCAGATTGCGTATTGGACGCATGTGATGGGCCTCACGCTCATTGAGCGTGACAGCAAACGCGCTGTTTTATCCACGCGCGCAGGCTTTGAAAGCATTGTGCTGGAAGCGGGCAACAGAGCTTGGCTCAATAAAGTAGCCTTCCAAGTTGCACCCGGAACGGATCTGGGCGAGCTGGCAGCGATGCTGCAAAAAGAAGGCGTCAAAAGCGAACGCCGCACAGAAATCACGCCCGGTGTGCGCGATGCCATCGTGTTCACCGATCCTAACAATGTGTTGGTGGAAATCTTTGCAGACTATGAACTCTCAGCAGACAGCGGTCTGCGTGAAGGCATTATGCCTTTGAAGCTTGGTCATATTGCATGGCGCGTCAATGATCCGCAGAAGATGACGAACTTCTACTGCAAGTTTCTTAACTTCCGCGAATCCGATTGGATCGGCGATCACTTTGCATTTTTGCGCTGTGGCTCAGATCATCACACGATCAATTTCGCTCGCTATCCAGAAGAGCGTCTGCATCATTTCGCATTTGAAGTGCGCGATGTGCCAGAGCTCAATCGCTCGTGCGATTTCCTAGCGGACCAAAAAATCCAACTGGTTTGGGGTCCTATCCGGCATGTGGTCGGCCATAATGTGGCCGCCTATCATCGCAGCCCAGAAGATCATCGCGTCGAGCTCTATTGCGAGATGGATATGATGAAGGATGAGGCGTTGGGCTATTTCGATCCGCGCCCTTGGCATGAGGATCGCCCACAGCGTCCAAAGGTTTGGCCAAAAGATACGTGGCGCAGCAGATGGGGCTTTGGCTCCTTTGGCACGTTCCCTGGCTATCCATAGACCTTAGGAAAACGCCGGGCCCTAGCGATAGGGCCCGGTGTTTTTTATTTCTTAAGCGCACGCTGTTGAATGCTCGGGTCGATATATTTTGACATATCCAGCGATGTGGGCGTGCCCGCCGCAATGCGCAAATCTAACACAACGCGCACAGCCTCTTCGCGGATGACTGCGCCTTTGTTCAAGCCGCCGGGGCCTGTGACGCGATCGTAGATTGCGTTCAGCTCTTCGTCTGTTTGTTTTGGTAGGCGCGCTTTAAGCACTTTCATCGTCGTTGCGCGATCAGCAAAGATGCTATCCATCGATGCGGAGATCGCGCGCACAAATTGCGCTAAAACTTTTTCATTGTCCTTGGCCCATGAGCGGCGAACGACAAAGGCGCTGCCTTGATAGGCGCCAATCTCTGTCGCGCCATCAGCGAGGATGCGATAGCCCTTTTTGACGGCTTCCAAATCGGTTGGTGTCGCAATCATCGCGGCCACGGCCTTGCCTTCTTCCATCGCCTTCATACGTTCACTCGTGCTGCCAACAGCAAGCACTTTATAATCAACGTCGAACTTCAATCCGTGCTTTTCAAGAATTTTATACATGATGACGGCATAGCCAGAGCGCACAGCATCGACGGCAACAATTTTGCCTTTGATGTCTTCGATTTTGGCAATGTCCTTGGTGGCGACCAGACTGTTCATGCCGGAATGAACACCCATGATAGCAACGAAATCGAAGTTCTGTCCGAGCTTCACGTCACCTTCGCCATTGGCATAGGCGACGATATTGTCAAAGGCCGATGTCATGATTTGATAACGGCCCGACATCATATCGCGGACTTGCTCAACTGAGCCCGATGTTACTGTTGTCTCAACATCGAGCCCTTCGCGCTGGAAAAAGCCCGCATCTTTAGCTACCCAGACGGGGAGATTGGTGGCACCAGAAAAGCCAATCAGGGACAGCTTTTCTTGCGCGTGAGCTTTAGACGTAAGAGCAACAGGGGAGACGAGGAGGAGGCTGGTAAATGCAACGCCAAGCCAAAGCGCTCTTTTGGTCAAACTTGCATGACCGAGTGGTGTGTTATCAATCATGCAAGTGTCTCCCCATATTGATTTTGTTAGCCTTGGATTTTGTGGGCACGCACATCAATGCGCAATTCGCCTAAAGCCGGATGCGAATTTAGACGAATGACATCGCCGGGATGCACAGGGCCAACGCCCTCTGGCGTGCCGGTGAAATACACATCGCCCGGATGCAGCGTGTAGAAGGAGGATGCAAACTCCATCAAGCGCTCCATGCTGTAGACCATGTCTTTGGTGTTGGCATTTTGCTTTTGCACATCGTTGACAAAGAGGTGCAGCGGCACATCATTTGGATTTTCGATTTCGTCAGCAGTGACGAACCAAGGGCCCAAAACGGAATAGCCATCGACAGATTTGCGGAAGCTGCGATCTTCTGGGCCACGCACGGTCATATCGAGACCAAGGCAATAGCCAGCGATATAGCTCAATGCTTTGTCTTGCGAAATGTCAGTGCCGCGTGTGCCAATAATGGCCACGAGTTCGGCTTCGTGATCGTTGCGGCGATCTGGGAAGCGGATGGCGATACCTTCTGATGGTCCAACGATAGATGAATTTGCCTTCAAGAAAATGCCAGCCTCGCCAATCTTGTTACCAAGTTTAGAGGGCAGGCCATTGCGCTTGGCTTCCATCTCAGCAATGTGCGCGCGATAGTTTGTTGGTGCAGCCATCGTCTTTGTGGGGCGCACGACAGGCGAGAGAAGCTTCACGGAGTCGATTGGCACGCCGGGGGCTTTTGCAGCCATTTCTTCCATGCGTGCGCGCCATTGAGGCAATGCAGCAATAACAGGATCGCCCATCATGGCGTAAGGGGTTGAGTTGCGGATTTCTGTTTGCGCGGCGGTGATATCATGCACCATATTGCCGATGACTACGCCTAGACGATCATCATTATAACGACAAAGTTTCACTGGAAAATTCCTCCCGGTTTGTGTGCTCACCGACGACGCCGATGATGCGATCTTTGGGCCAGACTAAATCCAACACGCTTGGTCGCAAGCTTAGCTGGAGAAAGGCTCGGCCTAAATTTCAGTTTAGTTTCTAAATAGCTCTTTGAAGCGACCGAGCCAGAGCTTTTCGCCGTCCGCGCCATAGTTGATGGGCACAACCTTCTTGCCCTCTAGGCGCTTAAACGTGTCAGGTGGATTTGGTGCGACATCCTGATGCACAGGCATGCGGCCAGCGGTGGTGAGCACTTGCTGGGCTTCTTTGCTCAGCAGAAAATTCACAGCCAATTCGGCAGCTTTTGGATGCGGCGCATTTTTGGCCGCGGCCACTTGCCCAAAGAACAAAGCCATGGGTTCAAGCGGAATGATATCCGTTGAGCCACCTGCCAATTGCATGTTGAGCGTGAGAGATGCGTAATTATTCAGCGCAATCCAATATTCACCCGCAGCCACGGCGCGTGCGATGACCAGATGCCCGTCAATGACCACAGGCTTGAGAACTTGAATGAGATCTTGAACAAGTTTGCGCCCGCGCTCTTCGCCGTAATGCTCATAAATGGCAGACAGCCATTGCGAGTCTGAGGCGTCTATCACAACCTT
>CAIUDK010000053.1 GCA_903897875.1 uncultured Hyphomicrobiales bacterium | reverse complement strand
CGGCTTTGGTTCAACGCTGCAAGCGCTCGCCTACGGCCATTGCCTTCTGCTGTCGGAGGAGCCGCTCGAAATTCTCCAAATGATTGCGCTCTACCAAGTCGATCTCTTGGTCGCCAATCCGAGTTACCTCAAAAAGCTCGTCGCCGTTCATCGTGAGGTGCCGATCCCCATCACCTCGCTCAAACTCATCAAATATGGCGGCGATACTCTGCCCCCCGAAATGGTGCGCGAAGTGCGTGCACGCTTTTGCAAAGATATTTTGTGCGTCTACAGCTCAACGGAAACGGGCCCAATTGCCTTTGGCCATATCGATCATATCATCGCCAACCCCAAATCAACCGGCCTTTTAGCGCCTTGGGTCGATGTTGAAATTGTTGATGCCAATGACACCCCCGTGGCCCCCGGCATTGAGGGCCGCCTCAAGGTTCGCAGCAAATGGCAAGCCTATGACCTAGCAGCTGGAAAAGAAGCAGCGGAATCTTGGATGTATCCCGGCGATATTGGCAAAGTCAGCGAAGGCGGCATCCTGTCGCTCATCGGCCGCTTTGCCACCGCGATTGCGGTCAATGGACAGTTTGTGGCCCCTGAACAGATTGAAGCCGAGCTAATTTCCTATCCGGGCATCAAAGATGTCGCAGTCGTGGCTATGACACGTTTTGATGGGCAGCAAGATCTTTGTGCTGCGATCGTGAGCGATGACATTCTTGATGAGCAAGCGATCAAAAGCTTTGTAGCGTCAAAAAATCCGCTTTGGAAATTGGTTCATATTAAAAAGTTCGACCAGATCGAACGCAATGCCATGGGCAAGATCAAACGGCACACCACAATGGAAATGCTGCTGGCATGAGGACAAAAAAAAAGCCGGGCTCAAGAGCCCGGCTTTTCTAGAATAAGTGTGGATTAGAACTTGTAGTTCAAACCAACGCGAGCAACTACGCCATCGACAGTTGTCTTTGTTGTGTAGTTGGTAAGTGTGGTCGTGCTTGTACCACCATCGCTGCAACCACCGACTACTGAAGCGTAGCCGCATGAGTTCGCGCTCGAACCAGTTGCAGATGTCTTCACCTTACCAAGGTTGTAGTAAAGTGCATCAAGCTTCAGAGTTACGTGTTCGGTAACTGCATGCTCAACGCCTGCACCAACAGTCCAACCAACGCGGGTCTTGGAATTGTTACCCGACCAGCTGCCGTTGGCAGAATTGGTGAGGAATGCGCTGCTCGAAACGCCGCTTGACTGGAATGTCGTAGCGCCAGTTGTCTTGCTCTTCACGCGACCAGCAGCAACACCGGCCGTTGCGAAGATCAGAGTGCGATCAAGTGCAACACCGAAGCGAAGACGAGCAGTTGCCAAAGAATTAGCATGAACTTCGTTCTTCAAAGAAGAAGTTGAGTTCGCCTGATAGCCACCATCTGTGTAAGTCCAGGCTGATGAGTTCGAGTGTGACTGACCAGCAGACAACCATGAGCCGTCAACTTCAAGACCGAGAACGAGGTTGTTCTGGAACTGGTAGTTGTAGCCGATTGTTCCGCCCAAAGCACCCTGAAGGTTCAGGCCGCTTGTTGGGTCTGTAACGAGCGAGCAAGAAGCTGGATCGCCGCAGTCGGCGTCAAATGTTGTAGATGTCTTCGAGTTAGATGCTGATGCACCGGCGAGAACGCCAACATAAGCGCCTGTCCATGAGAAGGCTGGAGCAGCTGCGAGCGTAGGTACGCCCTTCTTCGAAGGAAGGTCAGCAGCCAACAGGTTTGTTGAAAGGGCTACGACAGATGCCGAAGCGAGAAGGAATGATTTTAGACGCATACGAATCTCCATAAGCTAGTACTGAGCCGTTTTATCGCCCGAAGTGTAACTCGGCTTAATACAGTCCCTGTACTGCTTATAGAAAATAGTACTGTGTCACTTTTGACACATTTTGGGGCATATAATCGAATTATTACCTGCCTAAGATTGTTATATTGAGGCCAATACAGCCAACTGACCTTGCCTTTATTTTATATGGGATTCCGCTATAGAAATGAGCACGCATATATAAGAAGAGATAAGGCACTCTATTCCTAAACATGAGATCAAACACGCACCTTACTTTGCGGAGCGAGTCGCACAGGGCAAAAAGCTTAGCAATCAGGACCAAAAGCGACAGCCGGGTCGCAGCCTCAGATCCCATCAGGCCCCGATAGGCGCCCAGCCAAGCATCAGGTACACTTTCAATGCACAGTAATGAGACCGCAAAACTGCAAAATGCATTTCAGTTGTATCAAGCCGGTAATCTTCCTGCCGCTGAGCTCTTACTTCGACAAATTCTGGCGACCCAAAACAACAATTACGCTGCCTGCTACCTGCTGGGCTTGATTGAATCGCGCAAAGGCAACAAGGCCCAAGCAAAAGACCTCATCAAAAAATCCCTCAATATTACCCCGCCCAATGCCGACTATTTCGAGACATACGCGACGTTGCTGTATCAAACGGGGCAATTTCAGGAGGCCGAAGAGATCTGTGCGCGCGGTATGGCGCTCGACGCCAAACGCGCCGCCTTCGTCTACCTAAGAGCCATCTCGCTTTTGAATCTTCAAAAGATGCCAGACTCCTTGCAGATGTTCGACAAACTCTTGGTGCTTCAGCCCGACAATTTTATTGCCATGAATGAACGTGGCGTGGTCTTGGCTCAGATGGGCCGTTTTGAAGAAGCACTCCAAGGCTTCCAAAGCGCCATCAATACCAAACCCGATTATGCTGAAGGCATTTCAAATTACGCCAATGCGCTGCAAGAACTTGATCGCTTTCCCGAGGCGCTGGCCTGTTATGACAATGCGATCGCGCTCAAGCCGGATCACGCGGAGTCGCATTTCAATCGCGCGCATATTTTGCAAAAGCTCAACAATTATGAGCAAGCGCTGGCCAGCTATAATACAACGATCAAATACGCGCCCAACTTTGCCGAGGCCTATTCAAACCGCGGCAATGTTCTGCAAAGTCTTGAACGCTTCGAAGACGCAATCACCGATTATGTCAAAGCAATCAGCCTTGAACCAAGAAACCCTGAAAACTATTCAAATCTTGGCAATGCACTGCTGAAGCTTGAGCGAACGGATGAGGCGCTTGCCAATCAAAACAAAGCGATATCGCTTGAACCCCGCTATGCAGAGGCTCATTCCAACCGAGGCAATGTTTTTCTAAAACTGGAAAAATTCGCCGATGCCGTTGCCAATTACAACGAGGCGATTGCACTCAACCCAAATTATGCTGAAGCCTATTCCAATCGCGCAATGGCATTGCATGGTTTGGAAGATTATGAGACGGCCGTTGAAAACTGCAATCTGGCCATCCAAATCAATCCAAACTTTGCAGAAGCCTATTCCAATCGCGCCAATGCATTGACGGAATTAAAGCGCTTTGAATTGGCGCAAGCGGACTACGACAAAGCCATCGCTCTCAATCCAAACTTCGTCGATGCCTATATCAATCGTGGCAATCTGTCTCAAGAACTGTCGCACTATGAATTGGCACTCACCGATTATGCAAAAGCTCTCGCGCTTGAACCAAACAATTATGATGCGTTTCTCAATCGCGGCAATGCGCTAAGAGATCTGAACAAACCGCAAGAGAGTCTGGCCAGCTATAAAAAAGCGGCGGCACTCAAGCCCAATGACAAAAAAGCCCACGTCAACCTCTACATGCTCATGTTGCTATTGGGTGATTTTGAAAACGGCTGGAAAGAGGCTGAGTGGCGTTATGCCACGGGACACGAGCCCAATTTTGCAGGCCCCAACAGCGTGCACTGGCTTGGCACGCAAGATCTACGCAACAAGACCATTCTCGTGCGCTGGGAACAGGGCTTTGGCGACGTCATCCAATTTAGTCGCTACCTAATTCCATTGGTGCAAATGGGCGCGCGCGTTTTATTCATGCCGCAGCGAAAAATCTTAGGGCTTATGCGTGGCTTGCCAAGCGAGATCACACTTGTCGATGAGATGCAGCCCCTACCCGCCTCCGATTATCATTGCCATTTGATGAGTTTGCCCCTTGCGCTGAAAACCACTGCGCAGACAATTCCAGCCACAACGCCTTATCTCCAAGCCGAACAAGCGCGCGTTGATAAATGGAAGGCGGAGATTGGCGATGCTGGATTCAAAATCGGCATTTGCTGGCAGGGCAGCACAACCAAAATAGACAAGGGCCGCTCTTTCAAACTTGCCCAATTCCACAACATATCACTCATGCCAAATGTGCGCCTCATCAGCCTGCACAAAGGCGAAGGCGTCGCTCAGCTCGATGACGTCAAAACCACGATGAAGGTCGAAGTATTAGGCGCAGATTTTGATGCGGGCGATCAAGCCTTTTTAGACACGGCCGCGGTCATGAAATCCTTAGACCTTGTGATCACCTCTGACACAGCCGTCGCGCATCTCGCCGGCGCACTCGGTGTGCCCACATGGGTTGCCTTGAAACACGTTCCAGATTGGCGCTGGCAAATGGATCGCACCGACTCGCCTTGGTATCCCAATATGAAGCTATTCCGACAACCGAAGCCCGGTGATTGGAAAACTGTCTTCACGCAAATTCAAACTGATCTGGAAGCACTGATCGCAGCTCCAAAGGACATTTAGCCGTGACACAATCAACAAAGCAAAACCCACACATCCCAACATCATGGGGTGAGCTCGCTGATAAGATCACCATCTTGCAAATTAAAAGCGAACGGCTAACCAAGCCATCTGCGATTGAGAACGTCAGAAAAGAACTCGCATTGCTCAGCGCTGTGCTTGCAAGTGAGTTAGCGGCTACTCCCAAACTCGCGACACTTCAAGCAGAACTCAAAACCATAAATGAGCGGCTATGGGACATCGAAAACGACATCCGCATCAAAGAAAAGAACAAACAGTTTGATGCAGGCTTTATCGAACTCGCACGTTCCGTTTATATCGAAAACGATAATCGAGCAGAGACAAAGCTGGCGATCAACACACTTCTTCAATCCGATTTAATTGAAGAGAAAAGCTATGACAAATATTAGCGGATAAACAAAGCTGCTGCCTATTCTGGCTTTCAACAGTGATGTTAAATTCAAATCGAGACCTACCGCGATTGCAAAATTTCGGGTTATAAAAATAAAATGGTGTGACGATGATCGTTGATCTAATACGCGAGACCGCAACGAAGACTCCCGACAAAACGGCCATCGTTCAAGACAACGACCATCTCAGCTATGCGAGTTTCTATCGCGCCATCTATTGCACGCGAACATATTTTGAAAATCAAAAAATACCCAGAACCGGGACAGCTGTCGTCATCCCATCGGATCTACGTGCAACGTGGGTCCTTATCATGGCTTTGCGCACGCTGGGGCTCAATACAATTGTCCTTACGAATCTGAAGCAGATCGCTGAGCTCGACGTCAAGGACATCAGCTGTATTGCCTTGATGAAATTCAATCTCTCACGCCATTTGGCTGCTCTTGCGAACTTCCCCAACATTTTAGCCATTCCTGTTCCAGGAGAGATTTATGCTGATGTGTTCGATGGCCCTTTGATTGATATTCCTACACAGGCCAGCGGTGGTCATTTCATTTTTTCGTCCGGCACGACGGGTTCATATAAGAGACTTTTTTGGACTCCTGAGTTCGAAAATGAAAAAGTAAAACTTCGCGCGGCCTCATGGGACTTAGACGAAAACTCAATCTTGCATTGTTCTAATTTCGGAATCTGGACCGGCTTTGGTTGGAAACTGCCCATGGCAATATGGGGCATTGGTGGCGCCGTCATCTTCAATCAAAACCCCAATTTCGCACAGTCCATGCTCGAATGCGGAGCCAATGTTGTCTACACATCACCATCCGTTCTCAAGAAGCTGACAGAGATCCACAAAGACCGCCCGGTGCGAGACAAATGCCGCATTGTTTCGGGTGATTATGAAATGGATCATGAGGATCTATTACAGGCCACCCAAACACTCAATATGCCAATTGACCGCATATTTTCATCGACCGAACTCAACGAGACCTACCTCGTCTCACGCATCAAAACGCGTGAAGATATTATTTGGTACAGCATCTACGCCAATCGTCTTGTTGAAATTGTTGATGAGAGCGACAATCTCTGTCCCGCCAATACCGAAGGCTATCTGCGCGTCCGCCTGACCAAGCATGACTTCCAATCCTACGTCGACAATCCTGATGCGTCCGCACAGACGTTCAGAGGCGACTATTATTATCCCGGAGATTTGGCCGTTCAGCGTGACGACGGGAAAATTCGCATCCTCGGGCGCATGTCAAACGTGATCAACCTTCATGGCAGCAAAGTCGCCGTTGGCCCAATCGAGCTTGCCATCAAAAAGCATCTTGGCGTTCGTGAGATTTGTCTGTTCACAAATATCGATGAAGCGGGGCGAGAAGAACTCATCGTTGCGATTGAGGCAGATTCCATGCCGCCTCAAGAGAAACTCGACGATGTGAAAGCGGACTTCGAAGCTTTCAAACATGTCGGGTTCTCATGCATGAAACAATTTCCCTACTCCCTCACGGGCAGTGGGAAAGTGCGCCGGGCCGAGCTCAAAAAGCTCATTATCAAAGGCGATGGTGACATTCAGCGCGCCTGATCGATCACAGATCGCATGGCCAAGTATCATATCTGATGTGCGAAAATGTTCGATCAAATTGGGCCCTAAATACCAACAGAAAACGTCAGAACAGGGCCTAGGAAAACCTCCAATAACTTTCCACTCTCACTGGCGTGAGATAAACAAAAGCGATGAAGTCTAGGGGTGATGCGTTATGACCAAATCTGAAAATGCAATGTTTGACGTCAATGTCGATGATAAAGTCCCAGTCGGGAAAGCCACATTTCTTGGCATTCAACATATCCTTGGCATGACCGGCATGTTTGTTCTGCCCGGCATTCTAGGTCGTGCACTGCATCTCCCCGTTGATGAAATCGCCTATCTCTATGCCGTCACCTTTATCACGGCCGGTATTGCAACGATCTTGCAGGCCGTGTTTCTCTTGCGCTTGCCAATTATTCAAAGCACGTTCGCTGGCAATTTCGCAGCCATTATATCGGTCGCACATATTGCTGGGCCAAACGGACTTGCTGTCGCTTATGGCTCGCTCCTCATAGCCAGCTTGATATGGCTTGCCATTTTCGCACTCACCTTCGGTGGCAAGACGTTATCGACAGTCATAAAGCATTTCGACTTGCCACTTTATCGCGGCATGCTGATTATTCTCGTCATGCTTCAACTGATGAACGTCGCGTTTCCAAACTGGATTGCCACGCCAGCAACGCCGGGCTTCCCGTTTATCACTTCAATCTCCGGCCTTATCACCGTGCTGATCATAATCTTCTGCGCTGCTCGCGGTGGGACCTTCACGAAATCACTCGGCATCTTGTTTGCAATCATGTGCGGAACTTTGTTCTACGCTTTGTTCGAGCCGATCTCGCTGCAGCCTGTTTTAGACGCGCCACTCCTAACAACACTCAAGCCACTTCCTTTTGGGTTCGAAGTGAAGACAGAATATGTCATCATATTCCTTGTGACACAGATTCCATCTTTCATCGCTTCAGTCAGCATGTATGGCGTTGTTTCGCGTTGGACGCAGAGAGATCTCACCGCCAAATCTGTCAGCGGTGGCCTTTTGGGAATTAGCCTTGCGTCAATTTTCGCATCGGTGTTTGGCGGCTTCACCACCATCGTCTATCCAGACAATATTGGTATTCTCAAATCGACCAGAATTGCATCGCGCTTCACAACACTTAGCGCCGGCCTTCTGCTTATCGTGCTGGGCTTCTTTGCAAAGGCGGGGATGTTGTTTGTCATTGCACCACTGCCCGTGCTTGCGGCTGCAGCGACAATTCTGTTTGGTATTATCATCGTCCACGGCATTGAATTGATGGCCGAGGTCAAATGGGATCAGCTCAACTTAATGATCGCTGGACTTGCCATCACAGTGGCTCTTGGTGGCTTGTTTATCTCGCAGCCAGCGCTTGACCAAATGCCATTGCTGGTTCGCCTCATTATCAAACAACCAATCATCTCAGGAGGGCTAATCCTCTTGTGTGGATCACCCCTCCGTTGGTTGTTGAACAAGACACCGACCCTCGTTTAGAGGGTTAGGACAACAGTCTGCTACGAAGTGTTGACCGGTCAATCTTTCCAAGCGCATTGCGATGGATGGCTTGAACGGTCACCACTTTGTGGATTCGATAGGTTGGATTGCTCTTCCTGTAGAATTCTCTCAGCTCTTCAGCATCAATATTCTGAGAGGTTTTTACAGCGACCCAAATTTCTTCGAGGCCAGACTCTGCGATAATACCCAGCGCGCCAACATCTTCCACTGCAGGATGTTTGCGGAATATCTCTTCAATATATTCGGGTGCCAATTTCAAGCCACCCGTATTGATCATGTCATGCACGCGGCCCGTCACAACGAGCATCCCATCCTTGGTCATCTTTCCTAAATCGCCAGGATAGAACCAGTTAGGATCTTCAGTTGCAGTCGACGGCGTTTCATCGATCGTGACTTTACGACCCAAGCCCTCCGCTTGAATGCGGATCACGCCTTCTTGCTCGGCAGACAGCGCAGAGCCATTTTCGTCAAGAATTTCTAGCTTAATCCATGGCGGAACGCATCCAACAACACCATCGATCGGAGGCAATTGCGATGCTGGCGCATAAGCAACAGTTCCAGCCTCTGTTGATCCATAGGCACAGATCACGTTTGAACAAATATGCGTGCGCACCCGTGCAATCATGGACTGCATGAGCAGACTGCCACCCACGTGAAGGGTCTGCAACGATGTCACATCCTCAGGCGATTCAATTTGCGCATCAACACATTCCACAAGCTGCGATGGAGACATCACAGCATTATCGAGCTTATACAAGGACACAAGTTGCAGCGCCGCTCTCGCATTGCCAGCAAAGCTAACCATGCGTCCCAGACTGAGAGCCATGATCGAAAAGCTAAATCCGAAATTCGTCGATAGACCAGGCATGCACAAAAGCCTTGTCCAGTTCGAACATGCCGTTCGTGTGATATAGGCTAGGTTTCTGAGTTCGATATCTTCGGCTGTAAAAGCAATGCCTTTTGGCAAGCCTGTTGTGCCTGATGAGAACATGATGCGCGTTGTGTCGGCAGGATTAAAGCCAACACGTTTTTTGACCTGAAGTGCCTTTGGTGGTGGGGTGGCCGAGTCCATGTCAAATTGGATTGTTCTAATCAGTGGATTTGAAACCACCCGATCACTGGTCAAAATAACGTCTGCGCCCATATCAGTGGCGAGGTGATCTTGATCGCGCCGAAGTGAGACCGAGATAATTCCCATGCGATACAAGGCACACAACATCACCAAATGGCGCGCTGGGTTATTGGTCGCAATACATGCAATCTGGCCTTTTCGCAGACCCTGCTCTTCAAGAAAATCTTCTGCGTGCAGAATACTCTGACTGAGCATGCCGTAAGTGACGACACGATCAGGGGTGGCCACTGCGGGATGATTTGGAATGAGACGCCCATGCATCAAAATCATATCTACGAAGTTCATTTTCAGTTCCACTCACTCAATACACAGGTCGAATTTGCTTAGGTGTATGTTGCATTCCACCAAATCGATCAAGTCGATCATGGCACACAACAGGAGAATTCTATTGCAGAGGGATGCATTGACCACTTCGGGCCAATCTCTATTCCGCCTTCGCAAGTGCTAGCGCCAAACCAGCCGAGGATAAATCGACCTTGACCTTGCCACCCTGCGCGTCCGCAAAGGTCACTGAAATCACCTTGGCCTTTTGTAGGCTGTCCATGAATTTCGAGTTGACCTCGACACTGGCTAGACAGGTATTCGCCTGACAGTTTGAGAATTGTGCCTGTTGACGATTGCCGCCATCAGTCAACACTTCAACACCGCTTTTGATATCCACGCCGATGGGCGTGGAAAATATCATGTTGGTGATTTTTTGGTTTTTAACAATTTCAACTGCCAAGACACGCAAGCGATCTTTCACTGCAAAGGTTTCATGCACGACGGCACACATCAGCTTTGTGCGCTCTGGCTGCATTGGACGGCAGATCAATTGCCAGCCTGAGTCAGATGTCTGTATTGGTTGCGCTGCCTTGCTTGCATCGCCCTGCTGCTGAGCAATGGCAACATTTGCAGATACGATCAGCATCGCGCTGATGAGATACTTGATGGTGGATTTCATCTGAGTGCTTACCTGATTAAAGCGAAAACTGATTACGCGGCCTTCATGGCGGCAAAGGGGCGCATATGAAGACCCACTTCAAGCCACTGGAGACAAAACGTTGATCACCAGCACGAATGTTCGTTCTTTCAGACCTAACATCCTCAGAAGGCGTAATTGAACTTCATTG
>CAIUDK010000052.1 GCA_903897875.1 uncultured Hyphomicrobiales bacterium | reverse complement strand
GATCTCGGGAAAGCTGAAGCCGAAGGCGGTGCGCGTACTGACACCAGGCGCTTGGGCCAATACAGGGCTTGTGAGTGTGGCAGCCATTAAGGCAAGACAGGTGCGGCGGTCGATCATGGAACATCCCCTTAAGCAGTCTGCTTACGCGCCAGCATAGCGCTCGGATGATCTGCCCGCAGAAGAAAAAGTCTAAAGGCCGTTGGTGAGAAGGCGGACCGCCTCGTCTTTTCGGTCGGCGCGTGCATGAACCACAGCCTTGAGCAGCGTAGCCGCGCGGCGGTACTCTTCAACGCTGCCAGGCTCAAGCTTGTTTCCAAAGGACAGAAACTCAACAGCGCGAGACATCAGCAGAATGGCAAGAACCTTGGGATCGAGGCGATAGCGGTCTGCAGCGCGCTGCAACAGGCTGGAAAAATCACCAGCTTCCTCGTTCAACTCGGCGCGCGTACGGCTTTCACGGGCCTTTTCGTTGAGGGTGCGGACGTGGGCCAGGTCGATAATGGAAGCGGTCACGGCGGGTATCCTCATTGGAGCTGTTATCTAAAATAACGGCTCTGGACCCACTTTCTTTAACCACTTCCTCGACCTGACCCCTCTATTGTTAAGCTAAAGTTTTGCTTAGCCCTTGAAGGCCACGGCAGCCTTTTCGATGATGTCAGCCGGCGTTTTTACAATCGCATCTGAATAGCCTTGAACCACTGCACCAGATGTTGGGTCCAATTCCAGATTGCGCTTATTCGCCATTTCAATCATCGCAGGATCACGCACCATCTTATCAAAGATTGCGCGCAGATAAGCGATGCGTTCTTCTGGCACACCGGGAGGGGCGAGAAGTGCGCGGCCGATCATGGCACCAGCTGAGGAGAACTCAATCACCTTCTTTGCGATTGGATCATCAACCAATTCCTGCATCAAAGGAACATTTGGCAGTTCGTGATTGCGCTTCAGGCCAGTCTGAATAACGGGCACGAGATCGCCCTTTTCAATCACAGCCATATGCGTCACGCGCCATGAGTTCCAAGCGGACGATACAAGATCAATCTCGCCACGCTCCAGCGCGATCGAATATTCATTCGCACCCGGATAGCCGCAGATCATTTTGAACTTGAAGCCACCAAGCACTTTGAGCAGAGCTGGATATTGATAGCTCTGCGCTGTCGTGCCTGTGCAACCAACAATGGTTTCTTGGTTGCGCATATCTTCAACGGTTTTGGACGGCGAATTGCGACGACGCACGAAGGCTGTGTTCACCGGCACGAACGAGCCGATGTAACGCATCTCTTCCACCTTCCACTTACCAACTTCAGGCTCCATCACCTGTGTGTTGCCAATGGTCTCTGGCAAAACAGCCAGAACGGTGCCGTCTCTTGGAGCTTGCGAGTATAAATAGCCGGTAGCAAGAAGTCCGCCGCCGCCGGGCTTGTTTTCAACAATCACGGCGCTGGCTTCTGGCAGGTAGGCGCGCAGCATGTCAGCTGCGAGGCGAGCATAGAAATCATAAGAGCCACCGGGCGGATGACCGACCAGAACTCTTACGACCTTGCCTTTGAAATAATCTGGCGCTGGCGCTTGTGCCAAAACCGCTGAACTTGTTGTGAGCAAAGCAGCTGCAAGCAGCGGCAGTGCGTGTCGAAGTGTGCGACTGAACATGATCGTTCTCCCTAAATATCTCTTATGCGCCAGCGCTACCCAAGAGCGCGCGTGCGTCGGCAAACAATTCGTCGATGGTAAAGTGGCGTGGGATCAATTGTTGCTGGAAGGCAAGATCGACCACCAATTGCAAGCTCGGTGTGATGGCATCAAAGCCCAGCGGACGCATGTCCGGCGTGCTTGGTTTTGCCAAAGCCTTGCTCTGCTTGAACAGGTCATAGACTTCACGCACCAAATCAGGCTGCGTCTCAACAAGTGCCTTAGTGGCAACCAACATGTGATTGATTGGAATCAGGCCGGTCTTGTCGTGCCATGCACGACCCGCTTGCGCCGCATTGGGAATGACGGGGCAAATTTTTGGATCATCTGGCAAATCATTGCCCAGAATGGCCGCATCAATTTCGCCTGACATCAACAGATCAATGAGCTTGGTGCCAGCAGGTGCGCGTGTGACGAAGGATGGCTCTTTATATTCAGCCAAATGCGCGCCTTCGAAGATCACCCATTGCACGGATTCAAGATCAAGATTGTGTTCTTGCGCCAGAATGTTGCGCACCCATGCACCCGTTGTCTGGGTGTAAGCACGCACGCCAACCTTTTTGCCCGGCAGCATGTCTGGTGTCAGATGATCGTGGAAGTCCTTGTTGTAAACAAGGCAGCCATGCTGAAAGCGCGAGGCCAGAACAACTGGCAACAGCACAATTGGCTTATTGTAGGCATAGGCCTGCAAATAGGTGAAGACCGCCAATTCACTCACATCAAACGTCTGGTTTTGCGCCATTGGCTTGAATGCGTTGTGGATAGGCTCAATCTGATGGAACTCGAAGTTAATGCGCGGTGATGACACGCGCCCATCAAGCAGCGCCTGCGTCTGCGGATAGGCCTTGAGTGCTGTCTTAAAGGTAGGAATCTCGGTCATTGTGATCTCACTTAAGGCTTGGATAGAGATGCGTGGCGGTGCCTGAGAAGATGTTGGCCTGATCGGCCACTGGCAGACTCTTCAAGACGCCCAACGCAATATCGACGATGTTGGAAAGTGAATCGTCGTGAGCTGGATAATTCGAACCCCACAAAATGCGGTTCGAACCAAAAGCTGAAATCAACTTTGGCAGGAACGTTTCTGGTGTCGCTTTGCCGCTCTGAACGTTTTCAGCCGTGCGGCTGGTGAACTTCAGATAGACATTTGGAAACGCAGCCAATTCAAACAGGCTGGCGGCCGCAGCATAAGGCGCGCCATCACCCAAGGATGGACGAGCCAAATGATCGAGCGCGAAGTTTGTGTTTGGAAACTGCTTCAAAATCTTGACCAGAAGCGGAATGCCCTGCGCTGTCATCTGCACAGCCACTGGAAGCTTAAGCTTGCCAGCCTTTTCCCACGTTGGGTAAGCGCGCTCATCGTCCAGCCATGTCTGCTGGCCGGGCATGGTGCTGCCCGTGGTGAAAACGCGCATGCCGGTCATGCCGCGGCCAACCCAGCGATCGATCTGGTCCTGCGCATCGGCTTCAAGCGGATCGATTGAGAACACGCCGGTGAAGCGGTCTGGGAAATACTTCAAACTGTCGGCCAGATACGAACTGTTGTGGCCATAGGCGGTTGAGGCTTGCACAACGGCTGCCTTGGCAACACCGGCGGCATCCATGGCTTCAATCAATTGCTGAGGCGTTGTAGGGCGCTGCGAGGACCAATCCGACTGCTGGCCACCGATAGGGGCGAGCGGATAGGTGACCCGGTCAGGGGACACAACATGGCAATGAACGTCGATGATCGGGAAGGATGTCTTCTGGCTCATAGTTTCCTCAAAAGCTTGGCATTATTAACTGTCGTGCTGCGTCAAGCCCTATCGCGCACGACCGCCTTGGGCAAGACCATTAGATAGGCAATCCAAGATATGTTTTGCCACGTATGTTAGTGTTGTAATGATAGGCTTGCACGCATAGCATGGCAGTCAGGCCACGCAGTGGGTCCGACGAGTCCGGGGGGAATACATGATCAAGTTGAATATCAATGGTAAGGTTCATAGCCTCAATGTAGAGCCAGATACGCCGCTCCTTTGGGCTATCCGCGAACAAATCGGCCTCACCGGCACCAAATATGGCTGCGGCGTTGCCCAGTGCGGCGCTTGTTCTGTCGAAATCGACGGACAGGTTGTGCGCTCGTGCTCGATGCCCGTGAGTGCGGTGACAGAGAAGCAAAAGATTGTAACGATTGAAGGCATGACCTCCAAGATCACCGCCGCCTTGCAAAAGGCTTGGCTCGATCTCGATGTGCCCCAGTGTGGTTATTGCCAGTCTGGCCAGCTCATGGCCGCAACGGCTTTGTTGAAGACCATTCCAAATCCGACCGATGCCGAAATCAAGCGTGAGATGTCCAACATCTGCCGCTGTGGCACTTACAATCGCATCAGCGCCGGCATCAAGCAGGCTGCTAGCGCACTTCGCGCTTAACGGGAGGAAAACGCCATGAATGCTATCGATTTTTCTCGCCGTCAGTTTCTCGTGGGCACAGGCACCGTTGCTGGTGGCTTCACGCTCGCCTTTAACATTATGGGCAATGAGGCTTTGGCCTTGTCAGCCACACCAGAAGTCAACGCTTGGGTTGTGATTAAGCCAGACGATACCGTCATCATTCGCATTGCGCGCGTGGAAATGGGTCAAGGCACGCTCACAGGTTTGGCGCAGTTGGTTTCCGAAGAGCTTGAGGCCGATTGGTCAAAGGTGACAACCGAATATCCAACACCGGGCGAAAACCTTGCACGCAAGCGCGTCTGGGGCAATTTCCAAACCGCTGGTAGCCAAGGCATTCGTCAGTCTGCAGACTACGTCCGCAAGGGCGGTGCTGCTGCGCGCATGATGCTGATGCAAGCTGCTGCCAATCAATGGAAAGTCCCTGTTGAAGAGCTAACGGTTTCTAAGGGCGTTATCACGCACGAAAAAACCAAGCGCAAGCTATCCTACGGCAAGGTGGCTGCTGCAGCTGCTAAATTGGAAGCGCCAAAAGATGTGGCGCTGAAAGATCCAAAGTCTTGGACCATTGCTGGCAAGCCACTGCATCGTTTGAATCAGGTCGGCAAGACCAACGGCAAGCAGATCTACAGCATCGATCACACAATGCCCGGCATGCTGAATGCCGCCATTCGCGATTGCCCGATCTTCGGCGGCAAAATCAAAAGCGTGGATTCGTCCAAGGCTGAGAAAATGCCCGGCGTGAAAAAGATCGTGCGTTTCGATCAGGCTGTGGCTGTTGTGGCCGATACATGGTGGCGCGCCAAAACTGCCCTCGAAGCTGTCAAAATTGAGTATGACGGCGGCGAACATGCCAACCTAGATAGCAAAGCCATTGCAGCCACATTGCGCGCTGGCCTTGATGCACCAGAAGCCTTTGTTGGCAACTCGAATGGCGATGCCCATTCTGCCATCGTGGGTGCGGTTAAAAAAGTGGAAGCTGTCTACAGCGTCCCTTATCAAAACCACGCAACTATGGAGCCTATGAACGCAACTGCGGTCTGGACACCAGAGAAGTGTGAAGTTTGGACTGCAACACAAAATGCAGAAGCAGCACTCGCCACAGCCTCAAAGGCAGCAGGGCTGCCGCTTGATAAATGCGACATCTATCGCATGGATTTGGGTGGCGGCTTTGGTCGTCGTGCAACAAGCCAAGACTTCGTGGCACAAGCGATCACAATCGCAAAGGAATTGCCCGGCACTCCCGTCAAGCTGATCTGGTCGCGTGAAGAAGATATGGCACATGGCTGCTATCATCCAATTACGCAGTGCAAAATGACTGGCGGCTTGGATGCAGACGGCAATCTTGTTGGCCTGCACATGCGCATCTCTGGCCAGTCCATTCAGGCGACCATTCGCCCTGAAGGTCTTGAGCCAAACGGTCGTGATCCCTTCACATTCCAAGGCTTGAACGCTGGCGGTGCTGAAGGCGCATTCGGATATACAATTCCGAATTTGCTCATCGATCACGCCATGCGCAATCCTCCAGTGCGTCCAGGTTTCTGGCGCGGTGTGAACAACAATCAGAACGCCATCTATCTTGAGAGCTTCATCGATGAGCTTGCTCATGAGGCTGGAAAAGATCCGTTGGAATTCCGTCGCGCCTTGATGAAAAATCATCCAAAGCATTTGGCTGTGCTCAATGCTGTGGCTGAAAAGGCTGGTTGGGGCACACCTGCACCTGCTGGCGTTTATCGCGGTCTTGCACAGCACATGGGTTACGGCAGCTATGTCGCCGCCTGCGCTGAAGTGTCTGTCAGCGATAAGGGCGAGCTGAAGGTTCTGCGTATTGTTGCAGCAACCGATTGCGGCCATGCGGTCAACCCACATCAGATTGATGGCCAGATTGCAGGCTCGTTTGCCTATGGTCTTGGTGCAGCCTTGATGCAGGAGATCACCGTCAAGGACGGTCGGATCGAGCAAGAGAACTTCGACACCTATCCAATCCTTCGCATGGAAGACATGCCGAAGGTGGAAACCATTATCATGCCATCAGGCGGGTTCTGGGGTGGCGTTGGTGAGCCCACAATCTTCGTGGCCGCACCAGCAGTTCTCAACGCAATCTATGCCGCAACTGGCAAGCGCGTGCGCAATCTACCGATCAAGAACACCGATCTGCGCAAGGCTTAAAACAAACTCAGCGGCGGCCTTATTGGCCGCCGCTTTTCATACTGGATCAACATGCGCATTGTTCTCCTCGTCACAACGCTTGCGCTGATATCGGGACCCGTTGCGGCGCAATCGCCCGCACCGCCCGGCGCACTCACCTGTTCAGGCTGCCATGGCGCAGCAGGCAGCGAGCTTCCCTCACTTCGCGGCAAAGACGCAGCCACCATCACACAAGCCCTGCTCGCCTTTCGCTCTGGCGCACGCGAAGCCACATTGATGAACCGCATCACCAAAGGCTTTAGCGAAGACGAACTGGCCGCGATTGCCGTTTGGATTGAAGCACAAAAGGACGTCAAATGAGCCTCACGGATCGGCGTCAAATTCTCGGCGGGCTTGCAGCCACCGCAACTGTGCTCGGCGCGCCCTATGTCTCGGCGCAAGCGCAACCGCATGTCATCGTCATTGGTGGTGGCTTTGGTGGCGCAACATGCGCGCGCTTTTTGCACCGCGCTGGCATCAAGGTAACTTTGATCGAAGAGAACGCGACCTACACCTCCTGCCCGTTCAGCAATCTTGTCATCCATGGCTCGCGCGAAATCTCTGCGCAGCAATTCTCCTATGATGCGCTTAAATCTGAGGGCATCACCATTGTCGCTCAACGCGCACAGAGTGTTGATGGTGATGCGCGCCGCGTCACGTTGAATGACGGCACGACGCTCACCTACGACCGCCTCATTCTCTCGCCCGGCATTGATATGCGCTTTGACGCCCTGCCCGGCTATGATGCGGCGAGCGCCGAACTCATGCCCCATGCATGGAAGGCCGGCGCACAAACCGTTTTGCTCCGTCGTCAGCTTGAAGCGATGGAGGACGGCGGCCTTGTTGTCATGTCCGTTCCTGCCAATCCCTATCGCTGCCCGCCCGGCCCTTATGAGCGCGCCAGCCTGATTGCGCATTATCTGAAAACCAAAAAGCCAAAATCCAAACTGATTGTGTTGGACGCCAAGGATCAATTTTCTAAACAAAAATTGTTCCAAGAGGCATGGGCCAATCTCTATCCCGACCATCTTGAATATGTGCCACTCGCTGCGGGTGGAAAAACCACTGAAGTGATCGCGTCGGACAAAACCGTGGTGACAGAATTTTCGCGCTACACCGCAGCGGTCGCCAATATCATTCCGCCCCAACAGGCTGGCAAAATTGCGCAGCTGGCCGGTGCGGCTGATCGCACGGGTTGGTGTCCGATTGACCCCATGACATTCGAGTCAAAGCTGCGCCCCAATATGCATGTCATCGGTGACGCTGCGATTATGGGCGCTATGCCCAAGTCCGCTTTTGCCGCCAATGCGCAAGCCAAATTATGCGCACAAACAGTCGCGCAATTGTTGCGCGGTGAGACACCAGCCGAGCCCAAACTCGTCAATACATGCTACAGTTTGGTCGCACCCGATTATGGTATTTCAGTTGCGGGCGTTTATCGCCCGGGCAATGGTGTGTTCGTCGATATCGAAGGCGCTGGCGGCACAAGCCCGCTCACCGCGCCCCAAGATGTGCGCACACGCGAGGCGGCCTATAGCAATGCATGGTTTGGCATCATCACGGCAGAAGTCTTTGGTTAAGGCTGCGCTCTTCGCCTTGGCTGCGTGCGCCTCAGCGCAGATGGCACAAGCTGCCAATCTTGTGGCCTTTGACATTGTCGGCGACGCTATTCCGCGCCCGTTGACTGATCAAGCCGGCGATCCTGTGCGCGGTCGCGCCATTGTCGTGGATCGTCAAAAGGGCCTGTGTTTGCTGTGTCATAACGGTCCCTTCCCCGAGCAAAGATTTCAAGGCGACATTGCGCCCACATTGGCGGGTGCGGGCTCGCGTTGGACGCCCGCGCAATTGCGGCTCCGCTTGGTGGACAGCGCGCGCTTGAATCCAGCAACGCCCATGCCATCCTATTATCGCATCGACGCGCTCAATCGTGTCGCACCCGCGTTTGAGCGCAAACCCATTTTAGACGCGCAACAGATCGAAGATGTTGTGGCGTTTCTGACAACCTTGCGACAGGAGACGCCATGAGCACCCCCACACGGCGCACTGTTTTAACACTAGGCACAGGTGCGATTGCACTTCTGCTCTCGCCGGCCGCACGCGCAACAACTGCGTCCATGGCCGAGGCCATTCGTGCTTTCACCAATGGCAAAGCGATCGCGGCAAGCGGCGTGAGCCTCGACATTCCGCTGTTGCTTGAGAGCGGCAATTCCGTGCCTGCCGTTGTCAAAGTTGATAGCCCGATGAGCGAAGACAATTTCGTGCGCAAGATTGCTTTGTTCAATGAGAAAAATCCACTGCCCAATGTCGCGATCTTTCACCTCACACCGCAATCAGGGCGCGCGTGGGTCTCCACCCGCATCCGACTTTCAGATTCGCAAAAGGTGATGGCTGTTGCCGAAATGAGCGATGGTAGTTTTCGTTCCGGCTCGATTGAAGTCATCGTGACACTCCCAGCCTGCGTGGAGCAAAACTGATGGCGCGCGCACTTATCAATGTTCCAGCCAAAGCCAAGCGTGGCGATATTATTGAAATCAAAACGCTGATGTCGCATCCAATGGAGACTGGTTTTCGCCCCACGCAAGAAGGCAAAATCATTCCGCGCGATATTATCAATCGCTTCGTGTGCACCTATGACGGTGTGGCTGTGTTCTCGGTGGATTTGTTCCCCGCCATGTCGGCCAATCCCTTCATCTCTTTCACATTGCGCGCCACCAATTCCGGCGTCATCACCTTCAGCTGGACGGATGATAAGGGCGAGACACAAGTGCAGACCGCATCGATTGAGGTCGAGTAGACATGCGCATGCGCCTCGCCATTTTTATCCTCGCGGCCTTTGCTGCAAACGCGCTGGCGGATGAGCGCAAATCGGGCGCGTTCTATATGAGCGCCGAAACGCGCGCCATGCAGAATGATGCAACAGCCAATCCCGGCATGCTGGCTGCCAGCGAGGGCGAGGCTTTATGGTCGCAAAAATTTGGCTATCAATCCTGCGCCGATTGTCACAATGACGCGCGCCAAAGCATGAAGGGCGTGTCGGCG
>CAIUDK010000051.1 GCA_903897875.1 uncultured Hyphomicrobiales bacterium | reverse complement strand
CGCAGCTAATCAGTCATCACCAGAGCCCAAAATACTTTGTACTTCGAGCCGGGAGCATAGGCTGTGGCAATGCCCATGCGGCGCATCGCGGGGCTCAGCATATTTGCATTGTGCGGCGGAGATTGCCTCCATCCAGAAAATGCCTCAGCCAGCGTGTGGTATCCAGCCGATACATTTTCAACAGCCGTAGAGTGCTGAAAACCAGCACCATCAAGCCGCGTCATTAAGCTGCCTGCGACTGTATGGCTCAGCTGATCCGCTTCCGCCATCGCTTTGACCTGAGCCGCTGCAACCTTCTGAAGTTGGGGATCGATGCTAATCGCAGATAATCCATTATTACGACGATAAATCGAGATCATGTCACGCGCGGCGGGTTCATCCACTTTGGCGCTATAAGCCGCAAGTTGTTTGTAAAATGTCGGCTCTCCTGACGTGGCCGCTGGCTTGTCAGCGCATCCAGACAAAGACAAACCAATGGAGGCAAGAAAAGACAGACACGCCATATGAGAGCCTAACTTAGTTGGGAGATGATCCAAGATAAAAACCTTTTACGAGAGTTTGCGTGTGGGTGCCGCGCGATCAATAAGATCATGTAGCCCCTCAATAGAGACACGTGTTGGCGGCGGGGGACCGCCAGTGAATATTTCCAATCCTGCGGCGCGGAAGTCTTTAAATATTGCAAAATGAAGATCGCTCTTTGTTCGCCCTGATGTTTCAACGTCACTAACGAAGCAAACCAGTTCAAATTTTAGACCACTTTCGGCCATGCTGGTGAAAACGACTTGTGGCGCCGGGATTTTAAGAACGGATTCATGTTTTAGGGCACAGGCCAGGAGAAGCTCCCGCACCTTATCAGGATCAGCACTGATATTAACGGACACCAAAACCTTGATGCGACCAACACGGTCTGCACTAACCCAGTTTTTAACGATGCCCGTAATCAGATTGGAATTTGGTACAATCATTGTTGCTCGGTCGAATGTTTCGATCTCCGTCGAACGCACGTTAATTCGCTTCACATAGCCCTGTTCATCGCCCACAACCACCCAGTCACCTACACGAACGGCGCGCTCCCAAAGCAAGATAAGACCTGACACGAAATTGTTGACGATGGATTGTAGGCCAAAACCGATACCTACCGAAAGCGCTCCGGCAACAATCGCTAATTTTTCAAAATTGAGGCCGATTTGAACGAGGGCAAAGGTGGCTGCACAAAAGAAGCCGATGTATCCCAAGCTTGTGCGGATTGAGTTGCGCAATCCCAAATCAAGTTGAGTATTCGGTAGAAAGCGTTGATCGAGCCATTTCTGTAGGGCCCGGGTGATCAATGAGCCAACAATGAAAATGAAGAGGGCGCTGGCGATATTTGAAAGCGAAATAGTAATGTCGCCAACTTTGAATCCAAAGAAGGCCGCCCGAAAGCTACCAAGGACATCATCGGATTCGACGCCCCAAGGTGCCAATACGAGCAAAGTGATAACAGATATACAAACAACGCTGGTAACGCCCGCCAGAACTACACTCAGTTGCGCAAGAGATTCCCTCCGAAGGCCGAAGGTCGTCACTGCAATATGGCCGATAGGGCTTTGCTGTGTGAGGCTGTGTGGTATCGCTTTGTCGCTTAATTCAAGCAGGAAATAGAGGGCCGCACCCAAGAAGGCTAGCCAAACCACTTGATCAGTTACGAATGACGCAAACGCAATATAGCCAATAAAAACTGAGATAAAAATGACGATGATAGCGAGCCAAGATAGGGCACGCAGAGGACCATACCAATCCCGCCGCGCAATAACTCTTGGTCCTAGGCAATCATCTTCCTCTTGATTGATGAGGATGCCCTTGAGACTTGCTGCCATAGCAAGAGCAACAATCAGTGCCCCTGTGCCTCGCAGTGCAACGGTAACAGACAGGGATGCGCCTATAATCTCTAAAATAGATTCTGCGATTTTCCAAGCTGACACCAATGCCGACACAAGGAGAACGAGATACTTTAGTCTGTCTGTTACGGCATCACTCAGGTCAAGTAGGCGCCAGCGCTTTTGGCCAGGTGCCAATAGACCTGAGATAATTCCCATAGCGAGTGAAACGCGAACCACCGCTTCGAATACAGCTTCAATAAGTGGATCAAGTCGAGAGTTAAAGAGGTTAAAGTTTTTTATCAGTACCGCGGCTGCCGCTGCAGTAAGAATTGGAATTATTGCGGTAATCGCAATCCTCCACAGCGCCGCCAGAAGGCGCTGAAGTTCATTTGGCGCTTCGTCTTCAATTTCCTTTCGCCAGATAACGCGCACAGCAAATTTCTGACCTGCAAAATTAAGAAGTCCTATGAGTGTCACCAGCGCTATAAAAAGAACTCCCGTCCAACTCTCGAGCCGCGACGATGCAGCCGAAGCTAGATCGGATGTTATAATTGAGACCGCGCGCGCCTCACGTGGAATGTCATTAAAGACGCGTAACCAGAGTGATGGATTTAATAGACTGTCTGCGCGAGCAAAAAGTGCGCGCGTAAATAACAAGCGACGACGTGTTGTAATGCTGATGCTGGCTTGGTCGGCTTGAACGGCCAGAAGGCGTGCACGTTTAAGAGTTGCGTCCACTAAGTTATATTGTTGCTGGATCTCATCTCGCTCAGCCATGACGGCTGTGTCTTCGGGCGGGGTTTTTTCAGCGGGCTTAGGTCCAAGTTGGTCGAGCCGGCTCTGATATGTTTCCAGACGTGGTGAAAGACTTTCAACAATGTCTTGGAGATCATGTGAGGCGGGTTCAATGCTGCTTCGCAGATCGGAGAGCGTTGCGTCAGAAGCGTCAACGCGCACCAATGTTTGTTCAACACGGTCAATGAGTGTGCGGACGTTGTCGAGGCGACGGCTGGCAACAGTAACAGCCTCCTTGTCAATATTTGTTTGAGCCAAGGCAGCCGGACTGAAAGTTAGTAAAAAGAGAATGGAAATAAAGCGCCCGGCGCTGGTCAAAATGGCGTCCTCCCGATTCGGAAATGATAGTTTAACCGACAAATAGCCTTGAATTCCAAGATGATTGCCACCTTTAAACGCGTTGGAACAAATACTCAGCTGAATGCGGCGCCTTTTTGTCCAAAAATCGGTCTAGGGCAACTAGGTCGGCTCACGAAGCGTGATATCCCGATAGCCATGCGCGCGGCCATTGAAATCGGTGACTTCATAGTCCTGCGTTGCGTTGCGTTCGAGATAGGCTGGCCCAATGGGTGATTTGCCGTGACCTCCTGGGATATCAAGCACATAGCTTGGCTGACACAGGCCCGACACGCGCCCTAGCAATGCGCGAACCAAATTCTGTCCCCGTTCAATATCCACCCGGAAATGGGAGGTTCCAGGGGCCAAATCTCCGTGATGTAAGTAATAAGGTTTGATGCGATTTTCGACGAAGGATCTCATGAGCATCGTCAGGGTTTCAATATCGTCATTGATGCCCCGCAACAGAACTGTCTGGCTCACCATCGCAAATCCGGCATCGACTAAACGAGCAATGGCAATTCGTGCGGCTGGTGTGAGTTCACGCGGATGGTTGGCGTGGAGCGCGATATAGATTGTTTTTCCTGAGGCCTTGAGTGCCTCGACAAGCGCCTCATTGATGCGACTTGGATCGACTGCAGGCACACGGGTATGAAATCGGACAATTCTCACATGATCGATTTGACTCAACGCCGACATGACGTCTTTCAGGCGGCGCGGCGATAACGCAAGAGGATCTCCGCCCGTTAAAATAACTTCCCAGATCTCATCATGATCCCGAATATAGTTCAGGGCCGCACCTATCGCGTCAGGGCCAAGCGTTCCAGCGCCCTGCGGGCCAACCGTCTCGCGCCGAAAACAAAATCGGCAATAGACCGGACAAATATGAAGTAATTTGAGAAGGACTCGGTCCTTGTATCGATGAATGATCCCTTCCACCGGTGAGTGGGCGACATCTCCAATTGGGTCAGGGTCTTCACCTTGGACCGTTACGAGCTCTGCTTCTTGCGGCAGAAATTGAAGCCCGATGGGGTCATTGGGATTATTTGGGTCGATGAGATCTGCCATCGAAGTGGTGACAGCAATTGCATAACGGTCCGCGACTTTGCTCAGTGGATGTCTGAGATCGGCCGAAACCAAACCATGCTTAATCAAAGCATCTATTGAATACAGTGCATGTTCTTCTTTCACCTGTGTCCCTCCACAGGTGTCCATAACACGTGTTCAATATGCGTCGCGCCGCATGCCAACATCACCATTCTATCAAAGCCGACTGCAATGCCGCTGGCCTCCGGCATGAAGGCAAGTGCGCTGAGAAAATCTTCATCGATTGGGTAGCGTTCCCCATAGATGCGTTCCCGTTCGTTCATTTCAGATTGAAACCGACGGCGTTGTTCAGCTGGGTCTGTTAGCTCACCAAAGGCATTGGCCAGTTCTACGCCACAGGCATAGACCTCAAATCGCTCTGCTAAGCGGGGGTCGTGGCTGTCCACGCGTGCAAGTGCTGCTTCACAGGCTGGGTAATTCATAAGAATTGTGGGGCGACCAAAGCCAAGGTTGGGTTCGATTCGATCGGACAAGACCTTGCTAAAAAGATCTGACCAGCTGTCGTCGCCGCTCACCCTAATTCCCAGCTGGGCGACCTCGCTCGCAAGACGATCCCGATTGGGTAGTGCATCATCGAAAGTCGCCAGCAAATCCAAAGCCGCATAGCGTGAAAAGGCTTCGGCGACGCTAAGGCGCTCGAACTCGCCAAATGGGTCTGTTTGCCCGCCGCGCCAAGCCAGCATTTTAGTGTCCGCAGCCTGGGCCACAACAGCGAGAAGCCTCTGGATGTCAGTAATCAACATTTCATAGGGGTCGGTGCGGTACCATTCCAGCATCGTAAACTCTGGATGATGCAAAGGACCCCTTTCACCATTGCGGAACACCTTAGCAAGGGTAAAAATATGTCGCTCTCCAGCCGCCAAAAGCTTTTTGCAGGCAAACTCTGGCGAAGAATGTAAAAAAAGGGAAGATTCTGAACCCGATGGATTCCGCAAGGATGTAGCAAAACCAGCGATATGAGCCTCATTTCCGGGGGAAATTTGCAAAATAGCAGTCTCAACCTCGGCAAATCCCTCATGACAGAAATGGTCACGAACCGCCCGGGTGATAGCTTGGCGTTTAGTCAGAAATGGCCGCCTGTCGCTATAAACGGAGGGCGTCCACCACCTAGAGGCGATATTTGATGGGTCGGATGTCATATTCATCTCGTGATACGGCTGGCGCTTCGCCCAGAGTTGGGTATTGTTCGGCGCACATTCGGGTTCGATAGATCTTTAGGCCGCCTCTGCGCCGCCAGCAATGAAGGAAAGCAAACGTGAAAGTCATCGCTAGTTCGATTCGCAAAGGTAACATCATCGAGCGTGAGGATGGTCAGCTCTATGTTGTGCTCACTGCCGAAAGTTTCCATCCAGGAAAAGGCACTCCGACCACCCAGATTGATATGCGTCGCATTTCTGATGGCGTGAAAACGACGGACCGCTACAAGACCACGGAGCAGGTCGAGCGCGCCTATGTGGAAGATCATGACTTCAGTTTCCTCTATCAGGATGCTGAAGGTTGGCACTTCATGAACAGCGAAAACTACGATCAGGTTACCGTCCCCGAGGACGTGCTTGGCAGTCAGTCTATTTATTTGCAAGAAGGCATGAAGGTCATTCTTTCGATGTTTAATAACATCCCAGTCTCGATCCAACTTCCAGCGCGTGTGACGCTTGAAATTCTTGAGACTGAGCCTGTCACGAAGGGTCAGACGGCATCGTCTTCCTATAAGCCCGCAAAGCTCTCCAATGGCGCTCGTGCGATGGTTCCCCCGCATGTTACGGCGGGAACACGCATTGTCATTTTGACTGAAGATGGCTCTTATGTAGAGCGCGCCAAAGACTGATGGCAGCTTAACACTTATTATCGATTAAGAGACTTAACGCGGGTGCCATAGGCGCCCGCGTTTGTTTTTGGGGTAGAACGGAACCTTGACGTTTAGTTGAGCGTTTAAAAGCCGTTATGAATGAAATGCTTTTAACGGAACGCGAGAAAGCTTTGGCCAGAGATCTTGGCGAGCTTCGTCGTGTTCTGGACAACGTCTCTGCTCATATTAGCATTATTGACCTCCGCGGGAAGCTGCTTGAGGTCAATCGCGTGTTAGTTGAGACAACAGGCCTTGTTCGCGATGATGTGCTTGGGCAACCTATCTGGGATTGTTATTGGTGGGCGGGGTCACCCGATTTGCAAGCCCAACTGAAGTCCGCATTTGCACAGGCCAGCGATGGACACACTATTCGTTACGATACCGAAATTTATGTTCTCGGCGGGACGACGATCTCTCTCGATTTCCAGCTCGCACCATTGCGCGATGAGCATGATGATATCGTCCTCGTCATCGCATCAGGCATGGACATAACAGCGAGAAAACAGAGGGAAACACATATCACAACCTTGATGCGTGAGGTTGCCCATCGCTCGAAAAACCTTTTGGCCGTCATTCAGGCTATGGCCCGCCAGACGCTCATTGCTGGTGGTACAGCTGAAGAATTTGAGAAACGTTTTAGCGCTCGTATTCAGGCGTTGGCATTTTCACACGATCTCCTTGTTACAGAAAACTGGCGAGGTGCATCCGTCCACGAGCTTGTTCGTTCTCAATTAGCGCATCAGCTAGATCTGGGGCGAGATCGTATTAAGATTTCGGGGCCTGACGTGATGCTTAACCCTGAAGCAGCTCAAAATATTGGTCTAGCCTTGCATGAGCTTTCCATAAACGCCGAAAAATATGGCGCTTTGGCTTCGGATGCCGGCTATATTTCGATCGCTTGGTCCATCAATCGCCAAGGGGGAGAGCGTCGATTTGTGTTCGATTGGCTGGAGTGTGGGGGGCCCGAGGTTAGCCCACCTAATCACGAAGGTTTCGGCCATAAAGTCATGAAGCGAATTGCCGCCAATGCGTTGAATGGCGATGCCCATCTGGATTTTGCTCCGCACGGCCTACATTGGTCGCTGGCGATCCCAGTGACCTACCTCCTAAACGCCTTTTGAGTCGACGAGTCCGATAAGGTCTCTATGGTGGTCCCGACAGGAATCGAACCTGCGACCTTCGGTTTAGGAAACCGCTGCTCTATCCTGCTGAGCTACGGGACCACTCAAAAATTCCATAGCACAGTCTCCATGTTTTTGGAGCGCAGAATCTCTCTAAAGATCGCCGACTTTGACTCGATATGCGCGTCAATTGCGGGATGTACTAGCTTAGCAATTTTGCATTACGTTCAATCAGCCGAGGAAACCCAAACTGTTTGCTTTTGCTGCTCAGCCTGTCGTGCTAAACTATTGAACATGCGATTTCTTTTTCGATATCTCCGGAGCGGCCACCGATGAGTAACTTGTTCAACTTTCTGAACCCTGTGAATGGGCGGGTCGAACAGGGGCGCCGATCGATGGGTGATGTGGGCGGCGAATCAATACCGCCGACCCGTACTGAAATTGGTGTGGAGCACGAAAGTTTTCTTGGCGATCTTCATACGATTGATGATGCGCTCTCACAGGCGATGAAGGCCAAAAGGTCGCTTGAAGATGTGCGCCGCGCTGCCGCTGATATTTTTCGTAAATATTCAACGGCCTGTGTGGAATTAGAGACGACCTCTGCTGTTCTCGGTCAGCGCATGGAGCAGCTCAAGCAAGCCAAGGAGCGTGAAACGCTTCTGATCGATCAGAACGTTGAGCTTGGAAAAAAGATTTCTGATTTCCAGATGCAAATTGATGCTCTTGAAGAGAGTGAACATTCGCAGCGCGAGAAACTGATTTCACTTCGTAGCGAGCTGAGCTTTGCAACGGCTGAAGTGGCGCAGCTTGAAAAGCT